>JBDSOE010000194.1:0-7438 GCA_039915005.1 Ginsengibacter sp. | reverse complement strand
AAGCTTACTTTACAAGCCTTAGGACTTAATAAAGTAAATGCTACCAAAGAGGTAGAAGCTACTCCCCAGATTTTAGGCATGGTAAAAAAAGTAAGTCATTTGGTCAATGTAGAGGAACTGGCTTAAGCGATTCTCTGCAAATTATTCAATAATTATAAAAGCGAGCTTCACGTACCTGGAGCGTTAAGTAAAAAAAAAGTACAATGCAACTACACAGTTTAAGGCCTGCAACAGGCGCTACTCACAAAGATAAAAGACTTGGCCGCGGTGAGGCTTCCGGAAAAGGAGGCACCTCTACTAAAGGTAACAAAGGCGGACAAAGCCGTGCGGGTTACAAAATTAAAATGGCTCATGAAGGGGGTCAGATGCCCATTCAACGTAGAATTCCCAAGCGTGGTTTCAAAAACAATAATCGTATAGAATATAAAGTTTTCAATCTGGGACAGATTGACCAATTGATAGAAAAGCACGATTTAAAAGAATTTAATTTAGAATCCCTTTATATTAATAACCTCATCAGCCAAACTGATAAGGTGAAAATATTGGGCAATGGAGTTTTGAAAGCTGTCATTCCTTTTAAAGTAAATGCAGTAAGCCAGAAGGCCAAAGGAGCCATTGAAGCGGCAGGCGGAAGTTTAGAAATAATAAAATAATTAATTGATATTTGCATTCCGCTTTTGGAATAATAATAATTAAATCTTGGTAATTCTGTGAAGAAATTCATCAAAACATTAAAAAACATCTGGTCAATAGAGGAACTCAGGAATAAGCTTATTCTTACACTGCTGCTTATCTTTATTTTTAGAGTGGGTTCTTTTATTGTTCTGCCGGGTATTGATCCCAATAAACTTGCTAATTTACAAGCATCCACCTCTGGTGGTATGCTTGGACTGTTGAACTCATTTGTAGGGGGAGCTTTTGCAAAGGCTTCTATTTTTGCATTGGGGGTAATGCCTTACATTTCTGCTTCTATTTTTATGCAATTGGTAACCGTGTTGGTTCCGCAGATTTCTAAAATTCAGAAAGAAGGCGAAAGCGGACAGAAGAAGATTACGCAGTGGACCCGTTATCTTACTGTAATTGTAACTGCATTTCAGGCAGCGGCTTATGTAGGATTTCTGGAATCATCCAGTAAGGAAGCTATGCTGGAAGCCTATTCAGGCTTTTTCTGGGTTTCTACCATCATCTTACTCACTGTGTGTACTTTGTTTGTAATGTGGCTTGGTGAAAAGATTACCGATAAAGGAATTGGGAATGGTATTTCCATCATTATCATGATAGGAATTCTGGCCAATCTTCCACAATCTTTCACACAGGAGTTTCTTGCCAAGCAAACACGTGGCGGTGGCGGCTTACTGATATTCATGGTAGAAATTGCAGTTTTCATTGCTGTTATTTTGGGACTTATCGTATTGGTTCAGGGAGTAAGAAAAGTACCTGTGAATTATGCGAAACAGATTGTAGGTAACAGGCAGTTTGGGGGAGCTAGACAATTTCTTCCTCTGAAAGTAAATGCTGCTAACGTAATGCCTATCATCTTCGCACAGGCTATAATGTTTTTGCCTACCATTTTTGCGGGTTTCCAAACTTCGGGGAAGAATTGGTCGCTGTATTTTACAGACCCCACCAACGGTGTTTATATGCTGGTCTTCGGTGTGATGACTATTGCTTTCACTTTTATTTATACAGCCCTTATATTTAATCCTAAACAAATGTCGGATGATCTAAAGCGCAGTAATGGTTTTATCCCCGGGGTAAAACCAGGGCAACCCACCACGGATTATATCGGAACGATTATGGATCGCATCACACTGCCCGGCTCTATATTACTGGCGATTGTGGGTATCTTACCCGGCCTTGTCCAATTAATGGGAGTGTCGCAGGGTTTCGCTACATTCTATGGTGGTACGTCGTTGCTTATTATGGTTGCTGTGGTGTTAGATACTTTGCAACAAATAGAAACACAATTGCTGATGCGCCAGTATGATGGCTTAATGAGTACGGGCCGCATACAGGGAAGACAGTCAACTGCAGCCCCTGGCATTACGGGAAATATTTAAACATTTATCCAGAATATATTTAAAAAAAACCCTGACCTATTCTGTCGGGGTTTTTTAAATAAACAGACCCAATGATCATTTATAAAAATAATGAGGAAGTAGAATTGATAAGGCAAAGTTGTAAGCTTGTGAATGATGCCATTGCTGAAATTGCGAAATTAATTAAACCGGGTATTTCTACCTTAACATTAAACGACAGGGCCGAAGAATATATCCGGGATCATGGCGCCATTCCTTCCTTTAAAAATTATCATGGATTTCCTTATGCCTGTTGTATGTCGGTTAACGATGCGGTGGTGCATGGTTTTCCTACTGACGTTGAATTGAAAGAAGGTGATGTAATTTCTGCGGATGTAGGAGCTTATAAAAATAAATTTCACGGAGATAGCGCTTACACCTTTGCACTGGGGCCTGTTACTGATGAAGTGAAACAGCTATTGCGTGTTACCAAAGAATCGCTTTATAAAGGAATAGAAAAAGCCATCGTTGGCAATAGGGTTGGCGATATTGCTTTTGCCGTTCAGGATTACACGGAAAGAAGAAATGGTTACGGAGTAGTTCGCGAACTGGTAGGCCATGGTTTAGGAAGAGAATTGCATGAAGACCCGCAGGTACCTAATTATGGCAAAAGAGGCACCGGTCCAAAATTAAAAAACGGATTGGTGATTGCTATTGAGCCAATGATAAACCTGGGAGGCAAAGAAGTGTATAATGATAAGGATGGCTGGACGATTCGTACCTACGACGGTAAACCCGCAGCCCATTATGAGCACTCCGTTTGTGTAAGAAAAAACAAAGCAGATGTTCTTTCTTCTTTTGATTCCATTGAAGCTGCAGAAAAAGGAAATACACTTTTATTTTCTGACTATTGATGTTTTAAATAACAGGTACTCTTTGGCATCGCGACAAACTTTATCAGGAAAGGAAGGCATACTAACTGGTCCACCGTTCCTGAATCCAATCACCTTTTTTACTTCAATAAATATCTTACCGGACCCGGCTTTCTCCCCTTCATTTTTTATCTTTGCTTCTTATTCCTAAAATTATACATTATGCCTTCATTCGATTTGGTGAGCAAAGTAGATTTGCAAACACTTGATAATGCGGTGAACACCGTGGAAAAAGAAATCAAAAACCGTTTTGACTTTAAAGGGAATCATGTGGTGATTGAGCTCAATAAAAAAGATATGAAGATAGGCCTGGAAGCCGATAGCGAAATGAAGCTGAGTCAGATCATTGATGTGTTAATCAGTAAAAGCCTGAAGCAGGGGCTGGCCGCCGAAATTTATGATTTGAAAAAAGAGCCTTTTCAAAGTGGAAAAGTAATGAAGAAGGAAATCCTGGTAAGAAACGGTATCAGCCAGGAAGATGCCAAAAAGATTGTGAAGCTAATAAAAGACGGAAAGTATAAAGTGCAGGCGGCCATCATGGATGATATTGTGAGAATTACTTCTAAAAAAATTGATGATCTGCAGCAGGTGATACAAGCCTCCAAAGGCTGGGACCTTGGTCTGGCTTTGCAATATGTCAACATGAAATAAGGAAGGCAAAATTGATGATTTTTCGTTTTGCAGGTATGTATTATTTCCTTAACTTCGCACCCTCAAAAAATACATGGAGACTTACAAAAAAGGCAGCCATGCTTAAAACAAAAAATATGAAAAAAGAAATTCATCCATCTAATTACAGGTTTGTAGTTTTTCGCGATACAAGTAACGGGTACATGTTTTTAAGCCGTTCCACAGCAGCTTCTAAAGAAACCGTTAAGTGGGAAGATGGTAAAGAATATCCGGTAATAAAACTGGAAATTTCAAACACGTCTCATCCTTTTTATACCGGTAAAAATATGCTGGTGGATACTGCCGGACGTATTGACAAGTTTAAGAAGCGTTACGCCAAAAAGAAATAATGAAAAATTTTTAGGTTTGATTTTTTTGTCCCCCTTTATTGGGGGATTTTATTTACCAACCTCTTATTTAATAAGTAGATTAGCGCATGAACATTTTGCTGGACGATCTTCCGTACAATGAGTCTCTTTTTCCTTTTGGTACCACGCGTTCCATTGCACGCAACAGGATTGGCATTCTTTCTGTTCTGGAAAAATGGGAATTTTATTTTCCCGGAAAAGTAGCCATTGCTTCTGAAAAACCGGTTTCTAAAAATGATCTATCTTCTTTTATAAAATTCTCGGCCAACGTAATTCCATCGCATGATTTTTTGAAGAAACTTTTCCTTGAAAAAAAGGAAATTCCTTTCACTCCGGATTGTAAAATTATAGCCTATCCCTGGCAATTATTTGAAAATAATGACTGGGCTATCCGCCAGGATTTTGAAATGCTTACCTACGGGAAAAAATCGGAAAGCATTTCCGAAAGCAACCAGGTTGTGTGTCCTGAAAATATTTTTATAGAAGCTGGCGCCATCGTTAATTTCTCGGTTTTAAATGCAAAAAACGGCCCTATCTTCATTGGGAAAAATGCAGAAATAATGGAAGGCTGCCTGCTTCGCGGCCCCATTGCAATAGGCGCCAACAGTGTCTTAAAAATGGGAACCAAAATGTATGGAGCCACTACTATTGGCCCTCATTGTATCATAGGAGGCGAAATTAAAAATTCAATCGTAACCGGCTTTTCTAATAAAGCGCATGATGGTTACCTTGGAGATTCTGTAATAGGAGAGTGGTGCAACCTGGGCGCGGGAACCAGCAATTCTAATTTAAAAAACAATGCTTCTTTTGTAAAAGTTTGGAATAAAGAGAGCCTTAGCTTTGTAAGTGCCGGAAAAAAATGCGGATTACTGATGGGCGATTATAGCCGCAGCGCTATCAACACCTCTTTTAATACCGGAACGGTAGTGGGAGTTTGTTGCAATGTTTTTGGAAAATCATTTCCGCCAAAATTCATTGATAGTTTTACATGGGGAAATGAAAAATATACTTTTGATAAAGCCGTTGCGGATATAGATAACTGGAAACAATTGAAAGGCTATAAAATGACGGGGGAAGAAATACAATCATTAAAAAACAGGTATCAATAAAATAAAAATTATGAGAAAACAAATTGCAGCCGCCAATTGGAAAATGAACTTATCGCTTCAGCAGGCGGGCGAATTACTGGATGAGATCCGTAACAAAAATATTAGCCTTGCAGCCGGACAGGAAGTGGTGCTGGGTGTTCCCTTTCCCTATTTGCTTCTTGCAAAAGAAAAAGTGGGAGATAATAAAGGCTTTTTGGTAGCGGCCCAAAATTGTTATACCAAAACATCGGGCGCCTATACAGGCGAAGTAAGTGCACCTATGCTTGCCTCTTGTGGCATCGGTTATGTAATTATCGGCCACAGTGAAAGAAGAGAGTATTTTTCAGAAGATTTTGCAACGCTGGCACAAAAAGTAGATGTATGTTTAAGTAACGGATTAAACCCTATTTTTTGTTGTGGTGAAGCCTTGCCAATAAGGGAGAACAATGGCCAGAATGAATTTGTGGAAAAGCAAATAACGGAAAGCTTGTTTCATTTAGAGGCTAAGCAACTTCAAAATTTTGTGGTGGCCTACGAGCCAATATGGGCCATAGGCACCGGCAAAACCGCGAGCGCCGATCAGGCACAGGAAATGCATGCGCATATAAGAAATGTCTTTGCAAAAAAATACGGAAATGAAGTTGCTGATAGCATTTCAATATTATATGGTGGCAGTGTAAAGGCAAATAATGCCAAAGAAATTTTCAGTAAATCAGATGTTGATGGGGGACTTGTTGGTGGAGCTTCACTTAATGCTAAAGAATTTGAAGTTATAATTAAGAGCCTGAAATAACACTCAATCATAGATTCGTAATAATTTAAATATGGCTTGCATTTAACAATAGTTTACGATGGCCAACCACTTATTTTGTGTTTCATTTTAAAAAAATATAAACATGAAAAAGTTCTTCATTACTGCAATAATGATTGCAGGTTCTTTGAGTTTTGTTAATGCACAGGCAAAGCATAAGATAGCGGCGCACAAAGCCGCCACTGCTACTGTAGCAACTTCGCCGAAGGCAGTAACCAGTACCTCTACCACTACTCCCGTGGCAAAAGCAGACAAAAAGAAAGTAGATGCCCCTTTACACAAAAAAGCTGGTTCAGTTACGGCTGCATCCACTAACGTAAATAAGAATGCTGCTTCTGATAAAAGTTTGAAGCAAAATAAAACCGTTGCAAAATCAACAGCAACACCTGTTAAAAAAGACTAATAAAAAATAGTTTCAGCTTTAGTTTTTAATTTTAAAAAGGCCTCGTTTTACACGGGGTCTTTTTTTGTGATAGCATCTCGCCTCTCTAATGGGTCTCATTTGACGGTTATAAATTTATATTATAGTAACTTCATCAGAAAGGGTAATTATTTCCTGACTCTTGTTTTTAAGATTTTAAAATCATTATTTCTCTTGTATGAATTATCTGTATAAATTCAACCGGATAAAAAAAATAATCGTAAAATTGTTTCTCTATAAAGTTTATAAATTCAACAAAAAGCTATTTATATTTTTTGCTGCTTTTGCTGGGATTACGGTGATCTGTAATTTAGCCGGAGACGAAATCACTCCTTTTTATGTATGGGGAATGTATTCTGAAAAGGAAGTAACCCCTTCCGATTATGAACTTTTCAGAATTACAGTAAATGATGAGGTAGTGGATTATTCAACCGGGTATTTTCCATCCAACCGTTTTTTTTTACAGTCGCCGCTTAGCTATTATTCTCTTATGAAGGCAGGAGGAGATCCTACTGAAATTTTTCTTAAAGAGAAACTTAAAAAGAAATTTGTAATGATACAACCCTATGCATCCCAGGTTTTAAATTCTACAAAAGAGTTTAACGAATTTCCCTTGTGGTATAAACGCTATCTTCAGCAGACAACCGGCGAAACCATACAAAGTTTTAAAGTGGAAGTGCTTAATGCATCCTTTAATACCAATAATGTTATTACAATAAATAACGCATATACTTTAATAGATGGAAGATAGATTACAGGACAAAGAATTTTCCTTAAGGCATATCACTATCCTTTGCAGAATAGTGTTTGCCATTATTCTGATTGATCTTACACTGGCCGGGTTTTCTAATGTATTGGTTCATCAACTACAGTCTCCCGTTTTAAAATTCCCATATGTAGATCCTACCTTTTGGGCAATGCATTTACTGCACATCCCTGAATTTATCACCTCACATTTTTATGTTTCATTGGCATTGGACATCCTGCTGTTTGGCACTTGCATCTTCGCTTTAATTTTTCCTCACAAGAAATGGATCATAGCGTTGTTCATTATATCCTATTTTGTTTATTACATTATTTTTAACTCATTTGGAGCGCATCATAAACATTCCCGGATTCCAATTTTGATAG
>JBDSOE010000092.1:0-10854 GCA_039915005.1 Ginsengibacter sp. | reverse complement strand
CATCAACTACAAGTACTTTTTTCATAATTACGTATGGGTTTAAACCTAATAGAGTTAGCCATCAATAATTGAACCAATAACCCGTTATCAACCTTATATGTCTTTATGTGAATAATTAAAAAAAAAGGAAAATTTAATAAACCAACCGTAACTATTCAGTGCCATTGCATGTAAAAAGTGTATTATTTGATACCGTTTTTTTTTCGATTTTCAAAAGGTTATCCACATTTATTTCGCCTTTTTGAAAAATCTGTTATTTGTTCACATTTTCGCATCAAAAAAAGTGGTATTTGTGTATTAAAACCCTCTCCTATATTAGGTTGTAGCAATTTATAGTTTCAACTTTGCAGTTCATCTCAATGCTCACTATGGACTTGCACTTATTAGTAACGGTTTTAAAAGATACTCTTGATGCCAAATCGGAAATGATCATTTTATTGAAGGAAAGCAATGCTTTAAAAGATCAAATAATAGAAGCGAAAAGTAGCCAAATAAAAGATTTGGAAAAAATAATTGAGGTGCTGAAAAATAAAAAGAACAGTAGCAATAGTCATATACCGCCATCGAAAGATGAAAATCGTCCAAAGAAAAATCAAAGTCTTCGGGAAAAAACAGATAATAAAGCAGGTGGCCAACCAGGGCACGAAGGTACAACCCTGGAGTGCAGTACTGTAATTGATGAAGTAATAAAGCATAGCCCCGGATTTTGTAATTGCTGCGGTAAGGATTTAAGCACCACGCAAGAGGATTTTATATCCTCACGGCAGTTGATAGATATACCACCGATAATGCTTAGGCGCATCGAACATCAGGTATTTAAAAAGCAATGCACTTGTGGCCATACCATGGAAAGCAGGTTTCCGGCACATGTTGCCAGCCCGGTGCAGTACGGGCCTAATGTAGAAGCGCTGGTAGCTTATTTGCATTCAAGGCAATATATTCCTTATGCCAGAATGCAGGAGTTCCTCAAAGATGTAATGGGATTACCTGTAAGCACAGGAGGTATCCATAACATCCTGCAACGTTTGGCAAAAAAAGCCAGGCCTTTTTACCAGACAATAAAAGAACGTGTAGAACAGGCTACTTGCATAGGTACAGATGAAACAGGATTAAACGTGAATGGCAAAAAACATTGGATGTGGACATGGCAAAATAATAAACTGACTTATATCGTATGTTCGGATAACAGGGGTTTTCAAACCATCGAAGAGGCTTTTGAAAACGGATTGCCCAATGCAGCGTTGGTACACGACAGATGGGCCTCCCATTTTAAAATGAATGCAAAAGCACATCAAATATGTATAGCACATTTATTAAGAGACCTCAATTATATCAAAGAACTCTACCATCAAAAATGTGATTGGTCCAACAATCTTAAAATATTGCTTCAGGATGCTATCCAATTAAAGAAAGAGTTTAACGACATTGATTATTATTGCCCAAATGAGAAGCGTCAAATTTTGTTTAAAAAATTAGAGCAATCGCTGGGTTATTCTATATCGGATGATTATCCTCAATCTAAATCACTGCAGAAATCGCTATTGGCAAAGCAAGATTGTATTCTGTATTTTTTATTGCAACCCAATGTGCCTCCCGATAATAATGGTTCAGAGCAGGCAGTCAGAAATGTGAAGGTCAAACAAAAAATCTCAGGTCAGTTTAAATCCATTGACAATGCAAACGTATTTGCTATTCTGAGATCGGTTATTGATACAACAATAAAATCAGGGCGAAATGTTTTAAACGCATTATTTTTAATCGCTACTTTCGGGACTGAATAGTTACCTTTTTCTTTATAAAAATGAGACGCTATCATTTCTGCCATTGCTGTTTCGGCACGGTAGCAGATCATTTTTATGATGTTCATAAATAGTTACTCTCCCGCTTTAGCTTGTCGCAGAGGATGGCATCAGGCATGTCTTTGAGCTTTATTTTATTGTGCACCTCCCCCCCAGCCCTATGTCTCATCCCTCAAAGAAAAAAGGACAATTCTCCTAAAATAAAAAAAGCTGCCCTTTTGAGACAACCACTTTGATCTGTAATCTGCTGGCATCAAATAGTAATCTGCAAACCATCAAATGCTAATTGAATGTGGGAAGGCAATTCCCGGCTGATCTCTTCATGCCGGCCAAGCTGGTGGCTGATATGGGTAAAATAGGCCTTTGGTATTTTTAATTCCTGTACCAGGTCTAAGGCCTGTTGCAAAGTAAAATGAGAAATATGTTCTTTCTTTCGAAGGGCGTTCAACACCAAAATTTTACTTCCTTTTATTTTTTCTTTTTCTTCCTCATCAATCCTGTTGGCATCTGTGATGTAAGTAAAATCACCGAACCTAAAACCCAGTACCGGCATTTTTAAATGATGAACTAAAATAGGCGTAACGGGAATATCGCCTACCATAAAATTTTCATCGAAAATGGTGTGCAAAGTAACACTCGGAATCCCCGGATATTTATCAGTAGTAAAAATATAAGGGAACTCCATGCGTAGCGCATCCTGTGTCAGCATGTTAGCATACACATCCATTGATTTATGCTGAAAGAAATTAAAGGCCTTAATATCATCCAGCCCGGCAACGTGGTCTTTGTGAGGATGAGTAAAAATGACAGCATCTAACCTTTTCACATTGGCCCTTAGCATTTGCGTTCTGAAATCAGGAGTGGTATCCACGATCAAAGTGGTAGTGGCGCTCTGCACCAGAATGCTGCTTCGCAATCTTTTATCTTTTTCATCAGGGGAGGTACAAATATAACAGCCACAGGCAATCATAGGTACACCGCCGCTGGTGCCGGTTCCCAAAAAAGTAATGCTAAGATCAGGGTAAGTCACCTTTCAAAGGTAATTATGAATTTCGGGTTTTGGAATGATGGATCAGGAATCATTTTGCAGGTCAGCTATTTGTGTGTTCATTTCATCATACATCTTTTGAGAATCGCGGGTAAGCTTATCATAATTAATATTCACCGAAGGAATAATATCCATCAGGGTGCTGATCCTTCCTTCGGGGTTTAAAAATTTATTGAGAACCACTACTTTCTTTTCTTCAAGGATACAATAGCCACTCTGAAAGGAGCCACGTTCGTAACGCACCACATAGCCCGCTTCTTCCAGTATCTTCTCCAATTTATTTAATGTGGTCTGATTGTATTTCACAAAATATTTTTAGGTAAAAAAAGACAGGCGAATTTACAACAAACCTTTTAAACAGGCAGGGCACTTAAAGTTTAAAGTATCATTCAAATTTCTCCTGCATTGTGGCGCAACAAAGGAGTATGCACAATTAAAATTATTCCCGCAGATAACACTGATGAGCGCGGAGAAGAGAGATCAAAAAAATCAGCGTTTATCAGCGTCATCTGCGGGAGAAAAAAGTTACTATGGATTTAATTTGAAAAAATATTTCTATTGGGATAAGATTATTAATGCAGGCAACCCTGGCAGCTTCAGAATCTCACGCCCAAAGAAATGCCGCCCCTGATGCCACCCCATGGGCCATCTAATTTTAAGGAAGCCCCATTGGCGTTTACGTTTACGGTTTTATCCGTTAAGGGAATATCTATATTTTCCAACTGCTGCCTCAGGTCATCTTGTTCACTTTGCGTCAAAGTTTTGGAGGAGGTGCCACTAAAATCACCCTTGCCTGAACCATAATGCGGACCAAACATCCAAAGGTCCAAAACAACACGCTTCCCCAAAAATTTTTGTATGCCAAACAATAAGCCACCGGTACTGGCATTCAGCTTCCCTGAAAGTTTAATACTGTTTTCCACATCATTTTCATCGGTGTAAAAAACATTCAACTCGTTGGTGGAGAAAGAGGCATACCGGTAGAAGGGAGCGATGTAAAATCCGCGTCCATAGCCTTTCTTACCCACATAAAATCTTATTTCGGGTGTGATGGCATAATTGCTCAGCCTGAAATCTTCAATGATTCTTTTGGTATCAGGATCCTCATCGCCTACCGCTTTTAAAACAGCCTTTTGAAAAGGAATGGCAGTGGTTGGCATTACCCTGTATTGCACAGCAATAGAAAATTTTCTGTTCAAAACCCTTTCATATTGAAGAGAATAATTTTTTAAAGGAATGCCGGTAACATTTGTTTTTATAAAATTGCGGTTAGGTTTATTTACCTCTTTTATTTGATCAGAATTATCCATTTGTGTGTTTTCAATTTGAGCAGAAACATCTACACCCGTTACACAAAGCAGAAACGTGGCAGCAAAAAAAGTAATGATTGCATTTTTTTTCATGATTTTGTTTTTTAATGATGATTAAATTATAGAGTACTATTTTTTAAAGACTAAAAAAAAAACCGCCTATGTTTTTAAAAATGAATGGGGTCATTTCCATCATTCTTTCGCCAATCTCACTAACCATAATCTTTTTTGCTTTTCATTTCCACTTTGTAAATTTCTTCTGCCAGGTTGGCCGGTGGCAATGCTATTTGATTGTTAACGGGAATCACAGCTATTTTTTGGGTTAATATCCCCCTTACCAAATGATCAGAAACCCTCATAGTTACTTCGTTTCTTTTAGCAGATTCATAATTAAGCAGAACGTCATTTCCTACGAGATTATATAACAATATAAACCGGCTTTTACCATCCGGTATTTTTACTTTCTTCACATTGGTATAAAATGATTGGCCGTTTATGTCTTTTTCCATGATTCTGAAAAGTGCGGTCTGTCCCTTGAAATTGATACTCTGAAAATCGTCAAACGCATAATTACGAAGTATATTGCTTTTACCCGCTGCCGGCAAAGTTTTTATGGTTTCAAAATGAATATCATGGTAATCAATATTAAACCTTATAAAAAGAGAATCCGCTGATTCAGTTGGTTGAAAAAATTGATTTACCCCGCTGTACTGCGGAAGCAGTTTATAAAAAGATTTACTACCTGAATGAAGAAAACAATATGTTCTCAAAACGCGAGAAGAAAGTCTGCTGCGGGTTACAGACGGACTAAGAAGTAAAGAAATAGGTGGCAAATTATTTATAAGAGAGGGCACCGTCATCAATCACCGCAAAAATATGCTGCTGAAAAGCGGCACTAAAAATGCGGCAGAATTAATTTCTTTTTCAATGGCCAATTTTATTTTTTGAAAACATTTTCGGTAACACGAGAAATTCTGAGCAAACGAGCTTTCTATCCTCTGGATTTTTTTGCAGGGTAATGAAATAAAAAGGGAAACCAAAATGATGATTTCCCTTTTTATTTCAATTCATGTGTAACTTACTATTGTTTAATCACTTTTTTATTCAACAGCACGTCGCCAGCATTGTTAGTAACTGAAAGTATGTACATACCCTGTTGCAGGCCACTTATATTGGTAAGATCTTTTCTCGAATTCCCTGCCTCAATGGTCCATTTTTCGGAGGCTACCTGCCTACCGGTGATGTCTATTAACCGCACAGAAACCATCTGCCTTGTTGCACTGCTAAAGTTTAGAGAAAGTGCAGAATAGAATGGATTAATTAAGACTGAGGCTGTCACTGCATTTGCAACGCTCAATTTAGTACTGACCGTTTTGGAGTATTCAAATTTACCATCTACATCTACCTGCCTGATGCGGTAAAAATTAACGCCCTGGTAGGGTGTGGCATCATACACGCTGTAATTTTTTACAACCTGGCTATTGCCTGCTCCATTTACAGTGGCTACCTTATTCCAGTTTGAGCTTCCATCCGCACTTCGCTGAACTTCAAAATAACTGTTATTAATTTCCTGTGAAGTGCTCCAGTCAATATTTACTCCATTTCCCTTATTTTGTGCCGTAACATTAATAAAGGTAACCGGCGCCACGCCTCCCTCAGGGCAAAGAGTAAGTGAAACATCATCCATAGCAAAATCATTACCGCAGCCACCCCCTGTTTGATCACTCATAGTAATTCTCATTTGCTGTGGAAAAAATGATCCCGTAGCTGGTAAAACAAGATTTGCCGACACATTTATCCATACAGGTGTTGCCGTCTGAGGTAAAGGGGCGGTGGTAATAGGAGATCCTGCAAGAGGTACCCAATTATTACTTTCATCAAGATACTCAACATTTAAAGAAATAACAGGAAGCAATGGATCAGGTTCGCAGGTAGGCAGTACATTAAGGTTCATGATATACACACTGGCAACATAAATACCCTCAGAAAATCCATGAGTATCAGTAATAACGTGCTGAAAGAAAGATACAGCCTCTCCATTGGCAACCAACATTTTTCCATTAAGGTCGCCGGTATGGTCTCCGGAAGCATGCCACTCAGACCTTTGCTGGGTGTTGTTTGCAATTCTGTAAACCCCTTCGTCGCCGAAATCGCCCGTATCCTGGTAGATTAATGACGTAATATTCGGACTGCTTGTAATGGTAGTCCCGGTACCAAAAGATTCAGAATAAATCAATTTTCCATTTGTGCAGGCTACCTGCGCATTTAGAGTTGAAAATGAGAATAATAGCATGGCTATAACCAGCATATTATTTACAATTTTTCTGGTGTGGAGTGTAGATAACTTTTCCATAAAAAAAATTAAGGTTAAAAAAAGATTTTAAGGTCTTTTAAGGAAAGGAAAGGAAATCTCTGAATATTTTCTCAATAATTTCAGGGAGTGTCGCAGCGGTTTATAAAAGGTAAAGGATGTAATAAACTGGTAACAGAGTGCGTAAATATACAAAACTATTTAATAAATCAAAAGCTTTTTGCAAAAAAATCTATCCACCTCAAAATAAAGCGAAAAGATATTCCTTAAATAAAGTAGAAACATTTGTATCCAATGGAGTCAAAGTGTGCTGCGATGGGATTAAAGCGTACAGCAAAGTGCACTCTCCTCATAAAAAGAGGCTGCCCTTTTAAGACAACCTCTTTTTTAATTATACTGATACTTTAAATTCCTTTCAGGAAACCAGGAAAGTATTAATCTTCTACTTTCATTTTTCCTTTCTGTTTTGCCATCACTTCTTCTGCCACATTATTAGGTGCAGGAGCATAATGACTGAATTCCATGGTAGAAGTAGCGCGCCCGCTGCTTAATGAGCGAAGCTGGGTTACATATCCAAACATTTCACTTAAAGGCACTTTCGCTTTAATTACCTGCACACCGTGTTTGTTATCCATACCTTCCAGCATTCCGCGACGGCGGTTAAGATCGCCCGTTACATCACCCATGTACTGGTCCGGAGTCAATACTTCTACTTTCATAATGGGTTCCAGCAGCACAGGCTTAGCCTTGCGTCCTGCTTCACTATAACCTTGTTTAGCACACAATTCAAAAGACATGGCATCAGAATCCACCTGGTGAAACGAACCATCAAATACCCTCACCTTCATACTTTCCATCGGGTAGCCTGCCAATACACCTGTGGTCATTGCCGTATCAAAACCTTTCTGAATAGCAGGAACAAATTCTTTAGGAATAGATCCGCCAAACAAACCGTTTATAAACTGGAAATTCCCTTTTCCTTCTTTCAAAAACTCTTCGTCAGCAGGCCCTATTTCAAACACAATATCAGCAAACTTACCACGGCCACCGGTTTGTTTCTTAAGAACTTCGCGGTGTTCGATGGTCTGCCTGAAGGCCTCTTTATAAGCCACCTGAGGCGCTCCCTGATTAATCTCAACTTTAAACTCCCTTTTTAAACGATCTATAATAATTTCAAGATGAAGTTCTCCCATACCGCTCAAAATAGTCTGGCCTGTTTCTTCATCTGTCTTTACTCTTAAAGTAGGATCTTCTTCCACCAATTTTGAAATAGCCATACCCATTTTGTCAACATCCGCCTGAGTCTTAGGCTCGATAGCTATTGCAATAACCGGATCAGGGAATGTCATGGCTTCTAAAACGATAGGTGCATTTTCATCACACAGAGTATCTCCTGTTTTAATATCTTTAAAACCAACCGCAGCACCAATATCACCGGCGTGGATAGAATCCACGGGGTTCTGCTTATTAGCATGCATTTGCATGATTCTGGAGATCCTTTCATTTTTTCCCGTTCGGGTATTCAAAACGTAAGAACCGGAATCCAACTTACCACTATAAGCCCTAAAAAACGCCAGGCGACCCACAAAGGGGTCTGTCATAATCTTAAAGGCAAGCGCACTAAATGGCTCTTTTACATCGCAATGCCTCAAAACTTCTTCACCTGTATCAGGATTAATTCCTTTCACCGCTTCAATATCCATAGGCCCCGGCAGGTAACGGACAATCGCGTCCAATGCGGCCTGTACTCCTTTGTTTTTGAAAGAAGAACCACACATCATCGGAATGATCGAAATATCAATAGTTGCCTTACGGATCGCATCATGAATTTCTTTTTCTGTGATAGAATCGGGATCATCAAAAAATTTCTCCAATAACTTTTCATCATAATCTGCCACAGCTTCCACAAGGTGTTGCCTCCATTCTTTTACATCCTCTTTCATATCTTCTGGAATCGGAACTTCCTGAAAAGTCATTCCTTGTGTGGCTTCATCCCAAACAATTGCCTTCATGGTGATTAGATCAACCACACCTTTGAAGTTTTCTTCCGCTCCAATGGGTAATTGTAAAGGAACCGCTTTTGCGCCCAGCATTTCTTTAACCTGTTTTACCACGTTTAAGAAATCCGCACCTGCCCTATCCATTTTGTTCACAAAACCAATGCGGGGTACATGATATTTATTGGCCTGGCGCCAAACCGTTTCACTCTGAGGTTCCACGCCACTAACAGCGCAAAATAAAGATAACAAGCCATCCAAAACACGAAGGGAACGTTCCACCTCTACCGTAAAATCCACGTGGCCCGGAGTATCAATAATATTGAATTTGTATAAATGAGTATCGGGTGTTTTTTGGCCCTGCACCATTGGGAAATTCCAAAAGCAGGTAGTAGCTGCGGAAGTAATGGTGATGCCTCTTTCCTGTTCCTGCGCCATCCAGTCCATAGTAGCAGCACCATCATGCACTTCACCTATTTTATGGTTCACACCTGTATAATACAGAATACGCTCTGTAGTAGTGGTTTTGCCCGCATCAATGTGAGCGGCAATACCAAAGTTTCTTTGAAATCTTAAGTCGGCCATTTGCCTTGTTTTTATTTTTTATGAATGAGTAATCCCTAATATGAATTTTCGATTTCCTTTTATTGAAAACCTTATTCATTATAATTTTTCCGTGGTTTTCAAACTTTAATCTATCAACTAGAACAGATGATAAATTTGAGGGCGCAAAGGTACGAAGTTTCTCTAAAATATTTTAAAAATAAGTAAAGAAATAACATCACAATTGAAAAGGTTAACAAATAAATGAAACACTATTCAGGCGTCCGTTTTGCTCATAAAAAAATCCCCTTGAGTAAACAAAAGGATTTAAAAATATTTTTAAATGCTGGATTATATTCTGAAATGCGCAAACGCCTTATTGGCATCAGCCATACGGTGCGTGTCTTCTTTCTTTTTATAAGCGGCTCCTTCGCCTTTGCTTGCCGCAACTATTTCATTGGCCAGTTTTTCAGACATACTGCGGCCATTTCTATCACGGCTGTATTTAATAAGCCACTTAATACTTAAAGAGGTTTTTCTGTCAGCACGTACTTCAGCCGGTATCTGGAAAGTAGCGCCACCTATACGGCGACTTTTAACTTCCACACCAGGAGTCACATTCGCCAATGCCTTTTTCCATACCTCGTATCCATCTTCACCGGAGATTTTAGAAACCTTTTCAATGGCATCATAAAAAATAGTATAAGCTCCACTTTTTTTGCCCTGCCACATTAAGTTGTTTACAAAACGGGTAACCAGTTTATCCTGAAACTTTGGATCAGGAGCTAAAGGAAGTTTTTTTGCTTGTGCTTTACGCATTTGTTTTTATTTATTTTCTCGTCCGACCGTCCCGGTCTGACGAATATTAATTTCAATTTTTTATCGGACGGAAACCGTCAGATTATTTTTTAGCCTTTTCTTTCTT
The DNA here is from genome assembly GCA_039915005.1 of Ginsengibacter sp. Taxonomy (GTDB): domain Bacteria; phylum Bacteroidota; class Bacteroidia; order Chitinophagales; family Chitinophagaceae; genus Ginsengibacter. The sequence goes on along the minus strand of JBDSOE010000092.1, from coordinate 921 downwards.
TGTTCCATATTTAGAACGGCTTTGCTTACGGTCTTTTACACCGGCCGTATCCAAACTTCCCCGTACAATATGATAACGGACACCCGGAAGGTCCTTTACTCTACCTCCACGAAGCAACACTATGGAGTGCTCCTGCAGGTTATGGCCTTCTCCAGGGATGTAAGCGATAACTTCAATTTTATTAGTGAGCCTTACTTTAGCTACTTTACGCAAAGCAGAATTTGGCTTTTTGGGAGTAGTGGTATATACTCTCGTACACACGCCACGACGCTGAGGGCAACTATCAAGTGCTCTTGATTTGCTCTTGGCTCTTATAATGGTTCTTCCTTTTCTTACTAATTGCTGAATTGTAGGCATTCTTTTTACCTTATTTTTTTTGGACGGCAAAGGTAAGTGCATGATGATGAAAAACCAAAAATATTTGGTGCAGCTAAAAATCATAGTCTTTAGACTCCTGTTAGTAATTCATTTCAAATAAATCCAATCATCATGCATCCAATCCTTTTTCCATTATTTCCCCAGGCAACGCCAACGAAAAAAGGCAGGAATCTTTTTACAAATTCACTGCCTTTTATTTATCTCAAACACCATACATTTTACAGTTGTCCTCCGGCTTACGCCTTCACCATCCATCCAAACTTGTCTTCTCCAGTGCCGTTTTTAATAGCACCCATTCTTCTTTTAATTTCAGGAGCTACCTTCCATTTATCTACTTCAAAATTCATTACAAAATCTTTATAGCACAATTCTCTTATCATAGAAATGGTTGCAGCGGTACCAGTACCAAATACTTCTTTAAGGGTTCCTGTTTGGTAAGCATTTTCTATTTCATCAATGCTTAATTTTCTTTCTTCAACAGTTAAACCAAATTCCTTCAAGAGTTGAATTACACTATCCCTGGTAACTCCGGACAAAATTGTA
>JBDSOE010000016.1:0-13581 GCA_039915005.1 Ginsengibacter sp. | reverse complement strand
AATAATTTCGGTGGCTTTTCTACGGATATGATTGGCGCTAATTATGATTATCCGGAAGCCAATTATGAAACACGAAAAAAAATCTGGAAGGCTCATGAAGATTATACCAAAGGCTTGCTTTATTTTTTAAGCCACGATGAACGGGTACCTCCGGCTATCAGGGAAGAAATGTTGACCTGGGGATATTCTAAAGACGAATTTAAGGACCTCCAGGGGTTTTCAAATCAATTGTATGTGCGGGAAGCCCGAAGAATGATAGGAGAAATGGTGATGACCCAAAAACATTGTGTGGGAGAGGAGGTGGTGAATGACCAGGCGGGCATGGCAGCGTATGGAATGGACTCTCATAACTGCCAGCGGCTTGTAGTAAATGGGATGGTTAAGAACGAAGGGGATGTTCAAAAGTGGGTAGGCAAGCCGTATCCAATCTCCTACAGGGCCATTACTCCGAAAGAGAATGAATGTAAAAATTTACTGGTGCCTGTTTGTGTATCTGCTTCTCATATTGCGTTTGGCTCTATCAGGATGGAGCCGGTATTTATGGTACTGGGACAATCGGCGGCAACGGCAGCCGTATTTGCGATCAATAACAAAATTTCGGTACAACAGGTAAATGCGCAACAATTGCTTGAAGAACTTATTAGGAATCCCTTAGCAGATGGCAGCCAACCTGAAATCCTGGTGGATAATACAGACGCTGCTGATGTGCTTATTAAAGGTGAATGGCAAACAAGAACCGGCGGTTATGGTATCAATCAATTTTATGATGATCAGCCCAATGAGTTAAAGACAATACGTTACACACCTACTATTCCTAAAAGAGGCCAGTATGAAATCTATGCCTATTTTTCAAAGATCAATGGAAGGAGCACTCATACCCGGTTTACGGTTAACGATGGTGAAGAAAAACCTTTTATGTTGGGAACTAAGTCAATAAAAGAACTGGGATTATCATCAGGAGAATGGGTAAGAATAGGGATTTATACCTTGCCGGAAGGAAGAAATTCATACCTGGAAATATCGAATAAAGGTGCTGATGGAATTATAACCGCTGATGCAATTATTTGGAAACGATTGAATAAAAACTAAACAATATAAATATTATGAAAACTATTTTTCTATTGATCGTAAGCTTTGGATTTTTACAGACGGCTAAAACCCAATCGAAGGAAAACCGTGTCCACTATGATATTTGTGTTTATGGCGGTAACTCGGCCGGAGTAATTGCTGCTTATCAGGCTAAAAAAATGGGTAAAACTGTCGTGCTGATTGTTCCGGAAGGCCATGTTGGAGGTTTGTCTTCCGGAGGTCTTGGCCAAACAGATATAGGCAACAAGCAGGCTATTGGCGGTCTTTCAAGGCAGTTTTACCAGCGTTTGGGAAAATTTTATGAAGAGGAAGAAGCCTGGAAATTTGAACCCAGTGCTGCCTCAAAAGTATTTGATGATTATATACGGGAAGCCGGTTTTCCGGTAATCTATAATAAGCGTATAGATAAGGTGGTGAAGAAAAATGCCAGTATAGAATCTGTCAGCCTGGTTAATACCTATGGAAGGAGCAGTGGCAATCGGATAATTACCGCTAAAGTTTTTCTGGATTGCACTTATGAAGGAGACCTGCTTGCATTGGCGGGCGTTTCCTATACGGTAGGCCGGGAAGATAATAGTACGTACAATGAAAATCATAACGGATTCCAGTTACCCGGGTATCACCAACAATCAGGTTATCACCAGTTTCCTGATGGAGTTAGTCCTTACAAAACACCAGGAGATGCTTCATCCGGACTGCTATGGGGAATCAGCGGTGAAGAGCCTTCGCCTACGGGTAAGGGCGATAAAAAAGTACAGGCTTACAATTTTCGTATATGCCTTACTGATAGTGCAGAAAACAGAATCCCCATCAAACGTCCCAGGGACTACGATCCCGGTAAATATGAATTGTTAATACGCTTGTTTGAGGCACAACCCGAAAAGAGGAAAATAAATGATTATTTTATATGGAGTCTTATGCCAAACCGAAAAACAGATATCAATAACCGGGGAGGCTTTTCTACTGACATGATCGGAGCCAATTATAACTGGGCGGAAGCAAATTTTGAAGAACGCAGAAAGATATTTAAAGAACATCTCTCTTATACTACCGGACTGCTGTATTTTTTTATAAGTGATCCCAGGGTTCCCGATAGTTTACGTCAATTTTTATCCAATTGGGGATATCCTAAAGATGAATATGTAAAGAATAAAAATTTTACCCCCCAGCTTTATATACGTGAAGGAAGAATGATGATAGGCGAATATGTAATGACAGAGCATAACTGTACCGGTAAGAAAAAAGTGGAAGATCCTGTGGGTATGGCAGCTTATACAATGGACAGCCATAATACCCAGCGGTTGGTGGTAAATGGTATGGTAAAGAATGAAGGCAATGTTGAAGTAGGTGGATTTCCTCCCTATCCCATTTCTTACCAATCCATCGTTCCAAAACGTTCTGAATGTACCAATTTGCTGGTGCCTGTTTCATTATCGGCATCTCATATTGCTTTTGGTTCCATAAGGATGGAACCTGTGTTCATGGTGCTTGGGCAAAGTGCGGCTACAGCAGCCGTACAAGCGATTAATGAGCAGAAGTCTGTTCAGGACATTGACTATTCTATGCTCAAAGCACAGCTTCTAAAAGACAAACAAATATTGGGATTATGATTTCACTCCTTGTTTCCATAATTGTGCTTATCGGTGGTTATTTTATATTGTCCCGAATTTGTGAGCGGATTTTTGGGATAGATTCCAAACGTTCAACTCCATCTAAAACGATGGCTGATGGTGTGGACTTTGTTCCCTTGCCGTTATGGAAGATATTTACCATCCAATTTCTGAACATTGCAGGCCTGGGGCCTATCTTCGGAGCGGTGGCAGGAGCCATGTGGGGACCTGTTGCTTTTGTATGGATTGTACTGGGTACCTTGTTTGCAGGTGGTGTTCATGACTACTTTTCCGGGATGCTGTCCGTAAAACATAAAGGAGAAAATATTACAGAAATTTCAGGCCGTTACCTTGGTAGTTGGGTTAAGCAGTTTATGGCAATCTTTTCTGTTGTTCTTCTTATTATGGTAGGTACAGTTTTTATTATGGGGCCTGCGAAAATTCTGGTTGGGATAACAGGAGGGGATACATTTGTGTGGGTTTGTATCATCATGGTGTATTATGTTTTGTCCACTATTTTGCCAATCGACAAACTGATAGGTAGAATTTATCCGGTATTTGGAATTGCTTTATTATTTATGGCATTCGGCATTTTATTTATGATGGTTTATAACAATTTAACCGTTCCGGAGATAACTCTTTCTAATTTACGGAATATGCATCATGACGGTACAAGATTTCCTGTGTTCCCTTTTGTATTTGTAACTATAGCCTGCGGAGCCATTTCTGGTTTTCATGCCACACAGTCTCCATTAATGGCGAGATGTGTAACCAATGAGCGGCAGGGAAGGCCTGTCTTTTTTGGCGCCATGGTTACTGAAGGTATTGTGGCACTCATTTGGGCAGCAATTAGTATGTGTTTTTTCGGAGGAGTTGATTTGTTAAACAACGAGATGGTAGCAAGTGGAGGAAATGCAGCTCTGGTTGTTAACCAGATCTCCAATTCATTATTAGGAAAGATAGGAGGTGTTTTGGCTATCCTGGGAGTGATTGCCGCACCTATCACATCAGGCGATACCGCCTTTAGAAGTGCCCGTCTGATCATTGCAGATCTTATTAGATTTAAGCAAGGTCCTGTAATGAATCGGATAATTGTGTCACTGCCTCTTTTTCTGGTTGCTCTCGTATTGCTCAATATGGATTTTGCAATTATTTGGCGATATTTTGCATGGACCAACCAAACAATGGCAACCATTGTTTTATGGACCATCACTTCCTATCTTATCCGCGAAAATAAATTCTATTGGATATCATTGATCCCAGCCGTTTTTATGACTGCCGTTATCATTACCTATATATTGGTTGCTCCTGAAGGGTTTGGAATAACACCCGGAATTTCGCAGCTGATCGGAATTTTTTCAGCAGGCCTGGCATTCCTACTAACAATGAAGAAGATTTATAAAAAAGGGGATTTGGTATCTGTTGATATTTCATAAGTGAAGAAAGAATGAGGTGGGTGATTAGCCCAAAAGTTGTTTTTTCGAAAAGGGATGTCGCGGTGCAGGCGTTCTGATGTGTTGATGAGAATGGCATTGTGTAAATTAAGTCTGAGAATTATTTAATAAAATGTTCAGGGCAATATCGCATAAGATGGTATGTGGTAAGGTCCGGTAAAAAGGCAAATAAATTAGTAAAACAAATGACAAGATATGGACAGAAGAAATTTTTTAGAACTTTTCGCTGCAAGTAGTGGGGCGGTGGCATTGGGAACCATTCCTGTTTTGTCGGCTTCGGCAAGTGTAGCAGCACGGGAGAAAGGATTGCGTACTCGTCAAAACGAATTGAATGCAGACCTGGTAATTGCGGGTGGAGGCCTGGGAGGCTTTGCCGCAGCTATGGCGGCATTGCGCCTCGATCAATCGGTAATTCTCACCGAAGAAACCGATTGGATTGGAGGGCAGATGACACAGCAGGGCCTTAGTTGCCCGGATGAACACCAGTGGATAGAAACGCACGGAGCCACTCAATTATATCGCGACTTTCGTTTAGCCGTCAGGGAATATTACAAGAGAAATTATCCCCTCACAGAATCTGCCAGAAGCCGCAGTAATCTAAATCCCGGTGATGGAAGTGTATCAAGATTATGCCATGAGCCAAGGGTAGCACTGGATATCTTAAATAATATGATTGCTCCTTACCTCAGCTCAGGTAAATTAAAATTATTGCTGGAACATAAGATTGTAAGTGCAGACGTATCGGGAAATAAAGTGCACGCGTTAAAAGCGCGCAGAACTAATAAGGATAAGAATGAAATATGGCTTACTGCACCTTATTTTATTGATGCCACTGAAATGGGCGATCTGCTGCCATTGACAGGAACGGAATATGTAACAGGTTCTGAATCCCGTAATGAAACAAGGGAGTTACATGCCGTAGAAAAGGCAGACCCTGCTAATAATCAGGCAATCACTTATTGCTTCGCTATGGATTATGTTCCCGAAGCCAATAACATTATTGACAAGCCTGCGCAGTATGATTTTTGGCGAAATTATATTCCTAAGCTCGATTCGCCATGGTCTGGAAATCTGCTGGACCTTGCCTACTCGGATCCAAAAACATTGAAGCCAAAAACACTTGGTTTCCATCCCGAAGGTATTGCAACAGGGAATGCCCTTAATTTATGGAATTACCGCCGAATTATTAATAAAAGCAATTTCAACCCTAAAAAATATTCTGGAGATATTACCATTGTCAACTGGCCACAGAATGATTATTTTCTTGGCAATCTTATTGGAGCAAACGATAAAGAATTTAAGAAACATACAGAAGGCGCCAAACAATTAAGCTTATCACTTTTTTATTGGTTACAAACCGAAGTTCCACGGTCCGATGGCAGAAAGGGCTGGCCGGGTTTGCGGTTACGTGGAGATGTTATGGGTACAGAAGATGGCCTGGCAAAATATCCTTACATCCGCGAATCACGTCGCATTAAGGCTGTTTTCACTGTTCTGGAAGAACATGTAGGTTTGGAGAACCGCTTATTGATAACCGGCAAAAAATCTGAAAAGATTGCGGCAAACTTTTTTGATAGTGTGGGGACAGGCTATTACCACATTGATCTCCATCCCAGCGTTAGCGGAAACAATTATATTGATTTTGGATCATTGCCTTTTCAGATACCTCTTGGAGCGCTTTTGCCAGTACGCATGGAAAACCTGATTCCTGCAAATAAGAATATTGGCACCACACATATTACCAATGGGTGCTATCGGCTTCATCCTGTTGAGTGGAGCATCGGCGAGGCTGCTGGCCTGCTGGTGACTTATGCGCTAAATAAAAAAATAATTCCTCGCGCGATTAGAGAGCATCAGGATACACTTGAAGATTTTCAAAATTTTGTCCGTTCACAGGGTATAGAGACTCATTGGCCTAAAGAAATTATTCTATGAAAACGAAATATAAAACTGAAATATTAATAATTCGATTCTTATCTTCAGAACCCATAAGATTTATTTAAATGAATATTACATTCCTTATAAATTGTTATTTCGCCCTATTACTGATTTTAGCCCCTCCTGACTCAAAAAAGGTGCAGGTATCATTTTCCGGCAGTACAGAAAATGATCTTTATGTAGTACTGAAGAATGAGGGATTGAATGTTAAAAGGTATGCCACTCCTGAAGCTGCTATTAAAAATGCTTTAAATGGTACAGGCGTCTTTATTATTGCAGATGATTATCCAGAAAAGAAAAATAACATCAAACCAGAAGTGCTGCAAATGGCTCAGAAAAAAAAGCTACGTCTTTATATAGAATATCCTCTTTCCTTGCCTGGATTGAGTATTATAGATACCATAGTTAAAACCAGTATTGAACGTGGAGTGATTACCAGCAATGTTTTTGGAGAGCATTTAAAACCAATGAGTTTACTGGGAATAAATGATTGCCATGTTTTGCCAGTGGAAGTAAATAACCCTTTGATTGTACTGGGCAAAGTAGTTGGATTCAATAAGGCAGAGTATGGTATAAATGATATTAAAACTTACCCTTTGCTGTTCCAGAAAGATAACATGCTGGTGGCCACAACTAAACTAAGTGATTTTGCAACAGGCCGTTACGCTCCCGAAGAGTCTTGGGAAAAAACGTGGGATTATATTGTATCATGGGTAATTGGGGTTAATGATTTTCATTTTAATCATTGGTTGTCTTTCGTTTCACCGATGTATTTGAAAGATGCTACTTTGGCTCCTGATGCCAGAAAAAACTCCATTTTAAAAGGAGTTGAATGGTTTTATAATGGCCGGTTTTTTATAGATTCTTCCTGGAAGGATATGTGGTTGAAGTATCAGGGCGACGGACTTCTTCCACTTGGACCGTCTGTAAGCCAACGGCTACCGAATGGCGACGGCTCATTGGGCATATTAGAAGGGCATGCTTCTAATATTTATTTTAATGGTACACAGCAATATCGGTATTGGGTGCGTGCTGATGTGCAGGGAGAAGTGGCTTATGCCCTTGCCGCTGCCGGTAGCTTTCTTCATAAAGAAGCATACCATAAAGTAGCTAAGAATCTAACTGATTTTATTTTTTACAATTCTAATCTTAGAAGTGGAAATAAGAATGATAAAGATAGTTCTGTTTATGGCCTAATAGGCTGGTCTGTTACTCATCCCGGCGTTTTTTACGGAGACGATAATGCCCGCTGTCTTTTAGGCATTATTGGTGCGTCCGCTTACATGAATACAGATGAATGGGATGAGGATATTATTGCAGGCATCCTTGCTAATTTTCGAACAACCGGTAAAAACGGGTTCAGGGGAGCACGATTAGAAGAGAAAGATATTCTAAAGGAGGGGTGGAAATATTTTCAGAACAGAGATATTGTAAATACTCATCCTCATTTTGAATCCTGGATGTGGGCTTGTTACCTGTGGCTATATGATAAGACAGGATACAAGCCGTTGCTCAAAAAAACGGAAACTGCCATCCGCATGACAATGAAAGATTATCCCGCTAAATGGAAATGGACAAATGGTATCCAACAAGAGCGGGCACGTATGATACTCCCATTGGCCTGGTTAGTTCGTGTTGACGATACCCCGGAACACCGCCAGTGGTTGGATAATGTGGTCACTAAATTACTTGACAATCAAGTAGAAAGCGGAGCAATCCGGGAAGAATTGGGTGCAGGAAAGGGGCAATTCGGACGTACTGCTTCTAATAAAGAATATGGGTTGCATGAGGCTCCCCTAATATATGAGAATGGAGATCCGGTAGCTGACATGTTGTACACCAGCAATTTTGCTTTTTTTAGTCTAAATGAGGCAGCACAGGTAACAGGAAATAAAAAATACAAAGAAGCAGTTATTAAATTATCCGATTTCCTTACCCGGATTCAGATAAAAAGTGATAAGCATAAAGATTTGGACGGAGGCTGGTTTAGAGCCTTTGATTATAAACGTTGGGATTATTGGGCATCCAATGCAGATGCAGGCTGGGGAGCCTGGTCAACTCTCACAGGATGGATTCAAAGCTGGATTGTAACTACTCAGGTTCTAGTGGAGAGGAATCAAAGTTATTGGGAACTTACAAAAAAGTCAACGATAAATAAACAGATGCCGCAAGCAGTTAAGACAATGTTTGAAAATGATTCTAAATAATTTAACCGAAAATATTATTAAAGCCTTATGTAGTAGAATAAAAAAACACACTCTTATCAGATGGACATTAAAGAAGTCGAAAAAAGAGTGGTTGAATTTTAATTTGCATGGTGCTAATTTTTTAACCTAAAAAAAGGGCGATCAGCAATTGGTCCGGAAAACAGTTGATGTATCCCTGAGGTTATTGGAATGTGGATGAGATAAAAAATATGGAGGTTTTTTTATTTCCTTGATGTAAAAGGATATCCGCTTCAACAATTTGGATAGGATCAGAAACTTTGGTGGTACATTTGGAAGCAATTATTAGAATGCTACAAAAATCTCTACTTACAGGGGATCAGTGGTGTTAGAAATGAGTTGAAAAATTGTATAATTATTCACGGGAGCATTTCCCTGATAAAAAGAATGGAGAATGATTTAAGTATTTAAACAGGCAGGAAGAGGTTTTATCATCATTAAGAGGCGGCAAATGGAAAGGTTGCTTTCATGTTCCTCGTCCATTCTATCAGGGATGGAAAACATTGGAACAGATGGCCCAAAAGCTAAATGATAACAATATTTTTAAAATTTAATACCACAGAGGAAAACAATCTCTAATCAATTTAAATAAAGAGTCAATAAATCAATTATGTCAAAAAATAATCAGCAGAATTCAAGACGTTCATTTATTTCTAATGTTACCAAAGGTGTTATCGGCGCCTCCTTGGTTCCTTCAATTGTAACTGCCAGGGGGCATGAGCGGCACATGAAAGAATTGATCAGATCTCAGCAAAATTTTAGTGCCAGCGACCAAGTACAAATTGCTTTAATCGGCAGCGGAGGTATGGGTGTGGCAGATGCCATTACTTGCCTCACTGTTCCGGGAGTAAAGCTGGTGGCTGTTTGTGACCTATATGAAGGCCGCCTAGTTGCAGCAAAAAAGCGGTGGGGAAATGATATTTATACCACCCGCGATTACAAAGAGATTTTGGAAAGAAAAGATGTAGATGCCGTAATTATTGCGACGCCCGATCACTGGCACAAAGACATTTCAGTGGCTGCTATGAACAAAGGGAAGCATGTATATTGTGAAAAACCAATGGTTCATGATATTTCTGAAGCGCCTGCCATAATAGCGGCGCAAAATAAAAATAAAGTCGTATTTCAGGTAGGAAGCCAGGGTATGAGCTCACTGGGAAATGAAAAAGCAAAGGAATTATTAAAGGATGGAGCCATAGGCCAATTGAATTATGCGGAAGCATTTTATGCCCGCATGTCTCCAACGGGAGCATGGCAATATCCCATTCCTGCTGATGCATCGCCTGCAACAGTTGATTGGGATAGATACCTTTCCAATACTAACAAGAGGCCATTTGATGCAACCAGGTTTTTTCGCTGGCGCAATTATCGCGATTATGGTACCGGAGTTTCCGGTGATTTATTTGTTCACGTATTTTCCAGTTTACATTTTATAACAGGCTCTCTTGGTCCCAATAAGATCATGGCAACCGGTGGACTTCGTTATTGGAAAGATGGAAGGGAAGTCCCTGATATTATGCTCGGCACATTTGATTATCCTGAAACAAAAATTCATCCTGCATTCAATCTATCATTAAGAGTAAATTTTGTGGATGGAACGGGCGGTACCAACTACCTTAGAATGGTAGGCAGCGAAGGTTCTATGACCGTAGAATGGGACAAAGTAACCTTATATAAAAACAGGAATATGGAAGATGCCAATGATCCGTTATTAAAAACGAAAAATAATACAGCCGCAGGAAAAGAATATGTGTATGATCGTAAAACGATGGTGCCTCCTGATACCATGGTTTATACGGCAGAAGAGGGTTACAAAGGTGCCCATTTCGATCATCATTATAATTGGATCAATGCCATCCGTATCGGGGGAAAGGTAAATGAGGATGCGTTATTTGGATATCGTGCAGCGGCCCCCGCACTTTTATGCAATGAAAGTTATTTTACTAATAAAATAATACAATGGGATCCGGAAAATTTAAAAATAATCACGGGTAAATAAATAATTATGAAAAAAAACTTAATGCTTGGTTTAGTAATAACCACAATCGTTTTAATTTCCTGCTCTACCACAAAGAATACTGAAAATACTCTTTCGAAAGATGAAAAAGCAGGTGGCTATACTTTATTGTTTGATGGCAAAACTATGGATGGATGGCGTACCTATCAGAATCAACCGACAGCGTCATGGTCGGTTGATAGTGGAACTTTACATTGTAAAGGGAGCTCTGCAAATTATGGTGCCATCACTGCAGACCTGATGACTGATAAGCAATATGAGAATTTTGATTTTAAGGTTGATTGGAAAATATCACCCAAAGGAAACAGTGGGATCTTGTATTTAGTAACAGAGGATAATCCTTATTCTTATTTGAGTGGGCCTGAATACCAGATCATTGATGATAAGAATTTCCCGGAAAAACTGGAAGACTGGCAATACACAGCAGCTAACTATGCCATGAATCCCGCTCCTACTGCGGTTCCTAACCCTGTAGGGGAATGGAATCATACCCGCATTGTTGTGAATGATAACCATGTGGAGCATTGGCTTAATGGAAAGAAAGTGGTGGAGTATGAATTACATAGCGCAGACTGGAATAAAAGAAAAGCGGAAGGGAAATGGAAAGATGATGCCAGCTACGGCCTATCAAAAAAAGGCTATATCACCTTTCAGAATCATGGAAGTGAAGCCTGGTTTAAAAATATAAAAATTAAGGAATTGTAGTGAGCAAGAGATAAGACACCTCTCCTTAATGACTTTTAACACCTCAAAAGAAACTGAGATTATTAGCCTACAAATTTTTTTATGAAATATTCCAAAGATTTTAACCGCCGATCATTTATAAAAACCTCTGCCATGGCAGGCGCAGGAATGAGTTTATTTCCATTTTCGCTCTCTTCCTTTCCGGGTGCTTTATCAACTGCTTCCGGCAAAAGGATAGGCATCATTGGATTAGACACTTCACATAGCGAAGTTTTTACCAGAATTATTAATAAGGATGGCCTGGGAACAAATGGGTATAAAGTAGTGGCCGCTTTTCCAGAGGGTACTAAGGATATTCCTTCTGCATTGAAGGAAAGGCCCGGTGTGATGGAAGCTGTAAAAGAGATGGGAATAGAGATGGTATCATCCATTGAAGAACTGATCAAAAAAGTGGATGTGGTATTGCTGGAAAGCAATGATGGACGGCCACATTATGAGCAGGCATTACCTGTGCTGCGTGCAGGGAAACGGATGTTTATTGATAAACCTATTGCAGCGACGCTTAAAGATGTGAAACTAATATTTGAAGCCTCTCAAAAATATAAGACGCCCATTTTTACCAGTTCTGCGCTTCGCTTTGATGTGAATGTGCAAAAAGTGGTTTAAGGTTCAATTGGGCAAGTGACGGGAGCAGATGTATATACACCTGCTACGATCGAGAAACATCATATGGACATGGCATGGTATGCCATTCATGGGGTAGAAATGTTATTTACTGTAATGGGGCCAGGATGTAAAACAGTATCCAGGGTATATCAGGCCGGAACAGATCTCGTTACAGGGGTTTGGGAAGATGGAAGAATAGGCACTGTGCGGGGTATCCGCAAGGGTTCCGCCAATATTGCCGGGACAGCTTTTGGAGAAAAAGGGATTGCACCAATAGGGCCGTTTACTTCTTATGAACCATTGGTAGCACAAATCATTGCTTTTTTTGAAACAGGAATTCCCCCTGTATCAGCCGCCGAAACTATAGAAATTTTTTCTTTTATACGGGCAGCCGATATCAGCAGGCAAAAGAACGGGGCTATCGTCGCTTTAAAAAACCTTTAGAAACTAACCCTGCCTTGGTTACAATTTATTTAATACAGATTGAATCCCTTTTTCTAATACTAAGAAAGAAAAGGAAGAGGGGAGCCAGACTTAGTGATTGGAAAGTGTAGAACAGTTATCCAATAAGAATTTTGGACAATTTTATCGCATTAAAAGAATTTCATGCAAAGATCAATCAGGTTTCGGTTGTCGCTTCTTATGTTCCTGGAGTATTTTACATGGGGGGCCTGGTACGTGACTATGGGAACTTATCTTTTTGCAAACTTTAAAGCCGATGCAATCCAGGTAGGCTCTTCTTATGCCAACCTTTCCATAGCCGCAATCATTTCCCCATTTTTTGTTGGATTAATTGCAGATCGTTATTTTTCTGCACAGAAAGTGTTGGGAGTATTGCATTTGCTGGGTGCGGCCACGCTATATTATATTAGTACCATTACTGAATTCAGTACTTTCTGGTGGTTGATTCTGCTTTATACCTTACTTTATATGCCTACCATGGCGCTTGCTAATTCTATTTCATTTACACAAATGAAGGATGCAGGCAAAGAGTTTCCGGCAGTGCGGGTTTTGGGAACTGTAGGCTGGATTGTAGCCGGGTTATTGATTGGATTTATGGGTATAGAAAGTGCAGCGCTCACGTTTCGTGTTGCTGCCATTTCTTCTTTTCTGCTCGGTATTTTTAGTTTCTTTTTGCCCGATACCCCACCGAAGAATAATAAAAATAATAAGCTATCCGCTATACTGGGTTTAGATGCTTTAGTCTTGTTTAAAAACAAATCCTTTTTAGTATTTTTTATTTCATCCATTGCTATCTGTATCCCACTTTCTTTTTATTATAGTTTTACCAACGCATTTTTAAATGATATTGGTATGCAGAATGCCGCAGGTAAAATGACTATAGGCCAGGCCTCTGAATTTTTCTTTATGCTGCTAATCCCCCTTCTCTTCCGGCGCCTGGGCGTTAAAAAGATGCTGATGATTGGAATAGGAGCATGGATATTACGCTATTTATTTTTCGCATTCGGCGATATGGGATTAAATGGATGGATGCTTTATGCGGGTATTGCATTACACGGTATTTGTTATGATTTCTTTTTTGTAACCGGCCAGATATATACCGATAATAAAGCAGGGGAGTCTATCAAAAGTGCTGCACAGGGAATCATTACATTGGGCACTTATGGGTTGGGAATGTTAATTGGATCTTATGTTTCGGGCTTTTTAACGCAACATTTTGCAACTACTATAAACGGGGTGATTAGTTATCAGTGGCAATTGGTTTGGCTGATGCCGGCCCTGATTGCCGGTGTAGTTTTGGTAGCATTTGCTATACTTTTCAAAGATAAAATTAGTAAAGTTTAAAAAAAATAGTTTAAGGAATAAGCGGCTTAAGTTTGTGTATAATGACAAAGAATATTTTTTAATTTTAATGAACTTGATATGAAATCTGATAA
>JBDSOE010000275.1:0-15408 GCA_039915005.1 Ginsengibacter sp. | reverse complement strand
ACAAGTATTGAGATTTGTTTGTAGCAAGTAGCAAGAAAAACCAGCCAATCACTAAATTAATTATTTAAACTGTTGTATAAACCAAAAGACATTTTTTGAATGGTTGTAACCATTGTTCCAAACTCGTCCAATTGTTCTTTTGTGATGTAATTAAATCTAAACGCCAATATTACCTGTGTTTCTAACTCAAATGAAGAACCCATGGCAATACTAATAAAATGCTGAAACTCTTTATTAGAAACCCTTCCACTCCCTTCTGCTATATTAGATGGAATTGAAACAGAGCATCTTTGCATCTGTGAAATCAAACCATACTTTTCTTCTTTAGGAAAAAATCCAGTAAGTTGATAAGTAAATACTGCAATATCCATTGCCTTTTGCCAAACCAGAAGCTCTTTAAAATTATGAATTTTCAAAATTAAAATTTAATTACTTCTTTCTTGCTACTCCCTACTCCCTACTTGCTACTCCCTACTCACTACTCACTACTTGCTACTTGCTACTTGCTACTTGCTACTTGCTACTTGCTTTTACGCCTGTGCAGCCTCCATCATTTTTTTACCTTTTTCAATTGCATCATCCAGATTTCCTACAAGGTTAAATGCTGCTTCAGGATATTCATCCACTTCTCCGTCCATGATTGCATTGAAACCACGAATGGTATCTTCGATAGAAACCAACACACCTTTTAAACCAGTAAACTGCTCTGCCACATGGAAGGGTTGCGAAAGGAAACGCTGTACCCTGCGTGCACGGCTCACCGTTAATTTGTCCTCATCACTTAATTCATCCAAACCAAGAATAGCAATAATATCCTGTAATTCTTTATAGCGTTGCAAAGTCATCTTTACCCTATTGGCGCAATTATAATGTTCTTCACCCACAATCTTTGGCGAAAGAATTCTTGAGGTAGAATCCAACGGATCCACAGCGGGATAAATTCCCAGATCTGCAATCTTCCTGCTCAACACGGTAGTAGCATCCAGATGCGCAAAAGTAGTGGCAGGGGCGGGATCCGTTAAATCATCCGCAGGCACATATACTGCCTGTACGGAAGTAATAGAACCGTTTCTGGTAGAAGTAATTCTTTCCTGCATCAATCCCATTTCTGTAGCGAGTGTTGGCTGGTAACCCACAGCGCTTGGCATCCTTCCCAGCAGGGCAGAAACTTCTGAACCCGCCTGTGTAAAACGAAAAATATTATCTACGAAAAACAAAATATCTTTTCCCTTTCCGGTGCCATCTCCATCACGAAAATATTCTGCAACGGTCAATCCACTCAAAGCCACGCGTGCTCTTGCTCCGGGCGGCTCGTTCATTTGTCCGAATACAAAAGTTGCTTTTGAATCTTTCAGTTCTTCCATATCTACCGTTGACAAATCCCATCCACCTTCTTCCATACTATGAACGAATTTATCCCCGTATTTCATAATGCCGGCCTCGATCATTTCGCGCATCAGGTCATTCCCTTCACGGGTTCTTTCACCTACGCCTGCAAATACCGATAGACCGCTGTAAGCCTTTGCGATATTATTGATCAATTCCTGTATCAATACGGTTTTTCCTACACCAGCTCCACCGAACAATCCGATTTTACCGCCTTTTGCATAAGGCTCAATAAGGTCAATTACTTTAATACCGGTGAATAAAATTTCAGAAGCGGTACTTAAATTTTCAAATAAAGGGGGTTTATTGTGAATGGGGCGGCCATTCTTCTTGCTCACCTGAGGCAAGCCATCAATGGTATCGCCTGTTACATTAAATAAGCGGCCGTTAATATCTTCGCCAACCGGCATTAATATGGGAGATCCCAGATCCACCACTTCCATTCCACGGGTAAGGCCTTCAGTACCATCCATCGCTATACAACGCACGCTGTCTTCGCCCAAATGTTGCTGTACTTCCATAATGAGTTTCTCCCCATTAGGCTTTGTAAGTTCAAGGGCGTGCAGAATTTCGGGAAGCTTGTTATCTCCATCAAAATGCACGTCCAGCACGGCTCCGATGATTTGTTTGATCTTTCCAGTATTTGCCATAAAATAATTATTGATTAGTCCTTATTTCAATTTGGCGGCAAAGGTAAGGGGATACGGGCAAAAAGACAACAGATTTGGCAACTTTTAAAAAGTTGTCAAATCTATAAAAAGTATTTCCCAACCACCGGCAAACGTTGAAATTCTTTTCTTTCCACCCGGAGAATAAACCAGCCGTAAAGCATAAGCAACAAAGAAGCAGAAATGAAGTTGATTGTGTTCCCTTTAAAGAAATAAATAATTCCTTCGTGAATAAAATTTAAAAGAACAACGATCACTATATAAGCCACCAGTTTTTTCCAGGAATAAGGAACCGGGTAATCTTTTTGCCCCCATAAAAAGGAAATCACCATCATACTTCCATAACATAAAAACGTAGCCCAAGCACAAGCCATGTAGCCATAATAAGGGATAAAAATAAAATTGACAAGCAAGGTAACCACTGCACCAATTATTGTAATATATGCGCCGGCAATGGTTTTGTGGGTAAGCTTGTACCAGATGGAAAGGTTGTAATAAATACCCAAAAACATATTGGCCAAAAGAAGGATAGGCACCACCTTGAGGCCTGTCCAATAAATTTCCCTGCTTAAAAAATACTTCCAGATGTCAATGTACATAGCTACCACGAGGAACATAAACGTGATGGTTATTACGAAAAATTTCATCACCCTTGCATATACTTTTTGCGGATTTTGTCCTTCAGATTGCTTGAAGAAAAACGGTTCTGCGCCCATGCGAAACGCTTGTATAAAAAGCGTAATCAAAATGGATAATTTATAACATCCGGAATAAATAGCTACCTGAATTTTGGCATCGGCAATGTTGGTAACCGGCGCCAGCCAACTGAGCATAATGCGGTCAAAAGTCTCATTGATCATTCCCCCAAAGCCTGCAATTAATAAGGGTAAAGAATACACCATCATGGCACCCCAGACCTTTTTATTAAACTTAAATTCAAAAGCAAAAAACTCTTTGTATAAAAGCAATAAGGCAAAAAAGGAAGCACATAAATTGGCGATGATAACATAGCCTACGCCATAATCTGGTTTATAAAAAGTGGCGATAAAACCATCGGGATTTTCCGCAGCTAATTTCGGACAAACCGATAACAGAAAATACGTAATCGCGATCTGAAAAATAATGGTGGCAACTCGTATCAAGGCGTATTTACGCGGCCTTTCGTCTAAACGCAATTTAGCAAAGGGTAAGGTTGCCAGGGTATCAAAAGCGATGATCAGCGCCGAATACGTAATTAATTCAGGATTATTATCCAACCGTAATAGATGCGCTAATGATGATTTTGAGAAGATTAAAATCGTTGTCAGAAAAAAAGTACTGCATAAAATAGAAATCGTTGCAGTGCTGTAAATGTCTTTCTTGTATTCGTCTCTGGAAGCAAACCGGAAATAAGCGGTTTCGATTCCATACGTGAAAATGACATTTAAAAACGGAATGGCCGCATACATAATGCTCATATCGCCGTATCCCGTGCCTGATAATTTCAGTGTTAAATAGGGCGTGAGCAAATAAAATAAAAACCGTGCAGCCATGGAGCTTACTCCGTACCAGATGGTTTGTCCTGCTAATTTTTTAAGGCTGCTCAAAAAAACTTGGATTTAAAAAGTTCAAATTTAAAGGTATAAGTTTGATGAAAGTAAAGACAAATCTTAAGGTTGTGAAAATCTTTTGTCTTTTAAAAACGAAGTGTCGGTTAAGGTACCGAGGAATAACACAAGGTCGTATTTTTCTTTCGGCGTCAATATAATTCCTTTGCGAAGCGATGAATCGAGTGTGGCGCTTTGTTGAATTCCTGAACGGTAATACTCCACTACCTGTCCCAGCGAATACAATCTTCCATCGTGCATAAAGGGTTGCGTAACGCCAACATTTCTTAGAGTAGGCACTCTGAATTTTATGGAATCTTCAGCCTCCGATGTAATCCTCATTCTTCCATAATCTTTTAAAAAATCGTTTGCAGAAAGCCCGTTGTTTCTAAATGAATTATCGGTAAACAAAGGTTCTTTATGGCAATGTTCGCATTTTGCTTTAAACACTTCGTATCCGTGTAGTTCAGACGCATTGAATGAGTCTTCTCCTCTCTTTACTTTGTCATATTTTGAATTGGCAGAAACCAATGTGCCTACAAACTGGGCCAATGCTTTTAACATTTTCTGGCTATTGATCACTTCATTTCCAAATGCTTTTATAAACATTTTTTTATACGCCGCATCGGCTCTTAATTTGTTTAAAATAGAATCTACATTTTCCGCCATTTCATTTGGCGCGGTTAATGGAGACAGCGCCTGCACCTCAATGTGATTGATTCCTCCATCCCAATGGTACAAAGGAACCCAGGCAAGATTTTGCAATGCCGGCGCATTTCGCATGGTAAACTGATCATTAAATCCGTGGCTGAAATCATGATCGAACGTAGCGAATGCTGCAAATTGCTGATGACAGGAAGCGCATGAAAAGTTTCCGTCCTTACTTAATCTTCCGTCATAAAATAATTTCCTTCCCAACTGAAAGCCTTCTTCGGTGAGCGGATTATTGGCAAAAATATCATAGGGCTTTGGCCATCCTTTTGGCACTTCCAGGTTTAATGGTGTGGGCATGTATTTCTCTGTTCCTTTCTTATCCGCATGGATAAAAAATGCAGAAGTAGCAATAAAAAAAGCTATCAATATGGCAATCCTTACTTTCACTTAATCGGAAATTATTTTTTGTATGTGAAACATTTTCGCATAATTATCACTGATGGCCAAAGCCCATTTTCCCGGAGCATTAATGTTGCCTTTTTCTGCGATTTTTATGTCATTGGGATTTTGCCACCAGGCATCCACATCAGCATTAATAATGATTTCAGTGGTTTTACCTGCGGCAAGATGAAGGGATTTTTTTTCCGGAAAGTTTAATTCAATATTTTTCAGCACATTGTATTTTCCTGAAAAACCACCTACATGAAATTCATATTTATGATTCACAAGATTGGATGCCGGTGAATTACCTTCCAGCTTTGCCATCACATAACCGGTGTTCCATGTCCAAAACATATCTTTTGCAGGATCAAGCACATCTGTTTGCGCACCCGACACATTATGCAAACTATCTACTCCCAATAAAAAATTTATACCCTTATAATTTCCTTCGGGAACGGGAAAAGAAAAACTTTGCGACTTAGCGATTTTTTCATCAATTAAATAAAAATGATTGGAGTGTTCAAAATCTTTTACATCGCTTTTAAGAGAAATATTGGACACATAATACCTGAATTTGTTGATGGTATATTCTTCGCCGAAAGGATTCGTATAAGAGGAGTCGTATAAAACGACCTTACTTTTTTTTACAGTATTGTGGAAAGTGATTTTTAGAGTGGAATATGGTTTGGGTAAACGATTTTTTTTATGCTGAAATGAAGTAAGGATTATACACGAAAAAGCAACCAGCAACCATCCTCCGTTTTTTTTAATCCTCATGATTGGTAATTTTTTTTCTTCCTGCTTTAATCATTCCTTTTTCTTTCTTTACTCTTACTCTTTTTTCTTTAGATGCTTTGGAAGGCCTGGTGGGCTTGCGTCTTTTTCTTTTGATCAGAGCATTGGTAATCAGTAAATGAAGTTTTACAATCACGTCTTCCTTATTCTCTAACTGGCTTCTTTCCCTTTGGCTTTTTACTAATAGAAAACCATCGTTGGTTATTTTTTTTGCCAGTTTTTCAAGTAAGATATCTTTTTGTGCATCGGTTAATATTTCGGACGAAGCTACATGAAACGAGCCTTCCACCATGGTCTCCACTTTATTTACATTTTGGCCCCCCTTTCCGCCGCTGCGGGCTGTTTTAAACTTAATTTCTTTTAGAACATCTATCATCGTATAAAATTACAAAATTAATAAAGCAATTTCTTTCATAAAGGTTGGCGACATTTTTACCCGGAACGACAATTTTAAAATGCAACCGTTTGTTGGAGAAGTTTTTGCAGAACAGAATTTGAAAAAAGCAATCTTTATTAAGTAAGATTTTATAAAGACGTTATGGTTTGAGTACCTTCCAATAAATGCGTAATTTGTACCGGTAATTTTTATAAGAGCAAAAAAAAATACATTTTTGCATTAACGATCTCTAAATGAAGTTAAAAGAAATATATCCATCTCTGTGCGAAAGAAAGGTTAGCGGCAAAAAATCATTTGCGGTTTTAATTGATCCGGATAAAGTGAACGATGAAAAAATGCGGGAGCTTATTCTGCTTGCTGTTACGGCGCGGGTAGATTATCTTTTGGTGGGCGGGAGCCTTGTTATTTCAAATTATTTAGATGAATGTGTACAATTTATAAAACGCAATTGTGCTATCCCGGTTTTGCTTTTTCCCGGAAGTTCTACGCAGGTTTCAAAATATGCCGACGCCTTACTGTATCTTTCTCTGATAAGCGGCCGTAATGCTGAACTACTGATTGGCCAGCATGTGGTAAGCGCTCCTGTAATAAAGAAGAGTGGTTTGGAAATCATCAGCACCGGGTATATGGTGATTGATGGCGGCGCACCCACAACGGTTTCTTATATTTCCAACGCCACACCTATACCAGCAGATAAAAATGAAATTGCCATGTGCACTGCCATGGCAGGTGAAATGCTTGGCATGAAATTGATTTATATGGATGCCGGAAGCGGCGCCAAGAGAGCGATTACTGAAAGCATGATTGAAAAAGTTTCTGCCTGTATTGAAGTTCCTTTAATCATTGGCGGCGGCATCACAGACCCTGAGAAAGCTTACCTGAACTGCAAAGCAGGGGCCGACATAATTGTGGTTGGAAACGCAATTGAAAAAGATAAATCGCTGATAATGGAAATGGCCTCGGCAGTGCATTCAGTGCCGGCGAGGGTGGTTGATTGATGTGACGATATAACATTGTAACCTTTCAATTTGGTTCTTCCTTCGGAAAGTATTTATATCCTTTAAATTAAATTTGGTGAAATCGTCTCTGCTTAATTCTTTTAAATTTTTATCCAGTGTCAATTACAAATCCTCCGCAAATCATTTTTCGGAATTTGCACTTTAAACAATCAATTAATAAATAAAAGATCCTTCGCTTACAGAATGATTGTTTTCCTGACTTCATCAATAGGGCACCCAATAAATCATGCAAGCTTATAAACTTATGCCCCTTTTTTAGTGATAGAAAGGACATACTTTTAAGTCTGTTGGTGATTATGAAATAAAATTTGATTGGTATTTTTGTTTTGGAGAATTGAATCAACCCCGGTAGATCAGAAAAAAGTAAAGCAACTTTTATCACTTTTTTTTTGTGATTGATGCCCGACCACTTATTTCAAAAAAGAAAAGATCATTTTATTTCTACAGCAGGAGTTCTCTCAGAAGCTCCATTTTCATTAAAAGCTTCTATGGAAAAGTAATACGATTGATCGGCATTCAAATTTCTCATCTTCAGAGAATCGCTACCATACACCATCCATGAGCTGTAAAGCTTGCCTGGCGCTATTCCCCAGAGAACGTTGTAACCCTGGCAATTTTGCTGTGGGGCCCATTTAATAAAGGCATTGCGCCGGTCCTGTTCTCTGTTCACTGAAAAATTTTTGACTGCTATAGGCTTTTTCCCTTCTCCAATTCCAAAAATGCGCAAGGCAGAAACAGAAAGATAAGGTGTGGGTACATGAATATTTTTGTAGCGCACATAACGCATTGTTAGAGGTATTGCCAACTCTACATAATCGTTAGGCACATCATTAAAATTATCACTCCTGTCAACTAAGTTGGTCCAGTTTTTTCCATCAAGGGAACCTTCAATTACATATCGCTGATGAAGCTCTGGAATTCTTCCATAAAGATTAGAATGGTAATCATTATAATTTACCTGGATGGCAAAAACTTTACCAGGTTGTAGCAGATCAATCTCCAGCCATTGCTTGTTATCATTATTTTCAGCCACCCAAAAAGTCTTTACATTTTCATCAGTTACATTTTCAGGTTTATAATTTTCAACAGAAGAAGAAGCTTTAACCGGTTTTTTATATGAAAGCAACATCCATCCTCTGAAGGCTCCCTCCTTACCGGCAATGGCGGGAGCATAATGCGGATAGTCCCCAAAATAAGTATCGCTATACATTAAACCATCTTTATCAAAGAAAGTGGGAAACATGCCTATGCGCCTTTCCCAGCCTATGTTTACATTTACTGCCATCGTGGTAAAATGCCAGTAAACATTTTGCGGACCTTCAACCGTGCTGCCATGTCCTGCACCATTTATAAATCCACCCGGTTTAAAAGAAATTGGATTATTGGGTGCATAATGATAAGGCCCTAAAGGATGGTCGCCGATATAAACGCCATCTCCATAAACATTAAACTCTGTTCCCGGCGCGGCATATTGCATATAATATTTACCGCCATGTTTTGTTAGCCATGCGCCTTCGATATATCCACCCAAAGTCGTGCTCGAATTATTTTCTCCAAAACGTTCCCAGCCGTGTTTAGCTTCATCCAGGTTGAATAAAGTATCCTCTTTATCAGAAGGTTTAAAATTCTTTTCTCTGTCAAGCGTAATTCCTCTTATTGGAAATTTATTGGAAGATCCCCAAAACATGTATGCTTCACCGTTATCATCAATAAATAAATCTGGATCCTGGAGATTATTTAAAATAAAAGGCACGGCTTTCCAGTTTCCTTTCTTAGGATCATCGGTATATAAAATACTCATAGAACCAGACGGATCACCGGTTACGTACAATACTGAATCTCTGTAATTGCTTGCTGCAGGTGCGTTGGATCCCTGGAAATACCATTTTTCGGGAGTAATAAAATCCCAGTTAAGAAGATCTGTTGAATGCCAGTAACCTAATGACCTTGTAACAAATAAATAATATTCATTCCTGAATTTTACTATGGCAGGGTCGGCGCCGGAACGATAGGAAATACCTTTATTGGCATTATAGATCATGTAGGTATAATCTATGTTGATCGGGTTGCAGTAAGTATTGCTTTGAGTGGATTGCGCAACTACCACAATCGATTTAAAAAAAAATAGCAGCACAAAACCGGGAAGGGTAAAAATTGATTTTTTCATTTTTTCATTTTTTATTCTTTTGATTCATATCAAAAGTCAGCTTTACCAGGATTACCATTATTATTACAAGAAACAATAATTATTATAATAATAAAAAAACAAAAACGGGATTTTAAAAATTTTGTGCTGATAGAATTGGAATGTCCCGTTATTTTAAAACAATCTTTAAAATTTACTCCACATTTTTCGTAGCTAATATGATGGTAATAAACCCGGCTGTTAACACCAGATGACCTGTCAACATTTTATCAAAGATTCGGACTTTGAAATCCTAAATTTTTCATCCCTCTTTTTATTTCAGGGCAACTCATAAAAAGATTCCATAAAAACCCGGTTCGATAATTCTCTATCATTACAATTTGCGGCCCCTGGTCTATGGCAAGAAAGGAATCAGCAAACCAAAGATTGGTCAAATTAAAGGCATCATTAAATCCGTATTGACCCCAGATTTTATCGCCTAGTTTATAATAAAAAAACTTCAAAGCATTCATTGATTCTGTGGGCGTATAAGGCAATGAAGATATAGCTGCCGTTGGTGAAATAACACCATCATCATTGGTGGGTGAGTGAGCCGAATAACCATTTTGCTCATCACTGGCGGTAAGCCCCCAGCAAAGATTGCTATAACCGTAATATTTTTTTGGATTGCTTACACAATACAAATAATTGATTTTGGATTGGGCGGAATCCTGCGTCCAGTAGTTGGCGTAAGCATCTGATAAATTATGCGGATTAATTCCTAGAAAAGAATAATGTGCAAAGAATAAAGAGCCACCAAGCTTTTCACCCAAAGGCAAAACAATTCCATAATAGGTATTGCCGTTTTTCATGGCACCGTTTCTGGACCATCCATTATCGTAGATGCTTTTTGAAATGGAATGATCCGGCGAGGATGCTGCCAGTACATAAGTAATCAATGCCTCATTCCATCCGGAAACGGGGATGCTCCAAATATCGCTGGTATTTGTATAAGAGGGATTATATTGCCAATATAACCCGTTAGCATTTCCGTTTTGTGTAAACCAATTCCATTCCACAGCATTCCAGATTGAAT
This sequence comes from Ginsengibacter sp., assembly GCA_039915005.1. Classification (GTDB taxonomy): domain Bacteria; phylum Bacteroidota; class Bacteroidia; order Chitinophagales; family Chitinophagaceae; genus Ginsengibacter. The sequence goes on along the minus strand of JBDSOE010000275.1, from coordinate 5,241 downwards.
TGATACTGTCACGCAATGCAATTTCATTAACATCGGTTTTACTATTGAAATATTGTCGTGCAGTAAGCAGGCCTTGCAGCAGGAATGAAGTTTCTACAATATCTGCTCCATTATTATTTCCAAAAGGAATGGTTGCCCCTGTACTTCCATTTATCCAATGTGAAAAAGCGCCATGCCAGCGTTGGCATTTGGTTATAAGAAAATTAGTAATGGTGTTTAACCGCGTAACGGCTTCGCTGTGTGTAATAAAACCTCTGTTAACAGCGGCAACCATAGCCATAATTCCAAAGCCGCTTCCGCCAGTGGTTACTGTTTCATCATCGCCATTGCTACGTTCTCTTGCCATTCCACTAATAGGATGCCCAAAATCCCAAAAATATTTAAAGGTTTGTTTCTGTATTAGATCAAGTAAATCCGAATCAGATATCTGCGAAAATTTATCAGTTGAATCAATCTGAGTAAAAAAATCCAAATCAGTTCTGTTGGATAACAAATTACCAGAAGTTGATTTTAATAAAGTGGAAATTGAAAATACATATTCACTCAGATAAGGGATACCGGAAGCAGGTGCGATGACAATGGTGCTATCGTTGTTTTGATAGATTACAGTATAAGCAACATTTGATGAGCTCATACTTTTATTAGTGTAAGTAACGGCTGACTGCAAAGAAGATTTGTCCAACTTATCAGAGAAAGAAATCTGAATAGCCGGGATCACATTTACTCCATATAAAGTTTTTGTAGCATTAAATGCTACTGAATTGATGGACTGTTTGGTTATTTGAAAAATATTTGATGGAGAAGGTGGTAAAGGTGGTGGTGTGGGTGAAGTGTTTTTTTTACACCCTGCGGCACAAATGAGCAAAACTCCACAAAGTAAGTATATACCAAATATTAGGTTCTTTGTTTTGGTCCACATGAAATCGGGTTTTTCTCTGTTTTCAAACAAATGAATAAAAATATTTAAATTTAGTAAGAACAGTTTTAGGTCACAGTACAAGAGCCTCTGGACTCAAGACCAAATACCTAATGTACAAATCAATCCAAACAAGAACCATCCTCTCTTTGAAACGCTATCACCTTACAAGTTGTGCGATTGTAACGTATATAAATCCCGGATTTCATCTGAGGAAAGCTCTTTGCTAAAAATCTTAAATTCATCCAAATCGCCACTCAAAGAATTCATCCAGCCATTAGCAGTATTTGTAAAATCGTCGGGACCACCTAAGGTAAAGCTGCTTACTGTACCAAAATTGGTTTGGGGTTTCAATGAAGAAGTTCCCACCCAAGAGCCATCCACATAAATCTTTAATGTTCCTGTAGTGCCACTAAAAGATACAGTCAACTGGTGCCAATTGCCATCTAACATTTTGGGCCATTTTTGACCAATATCAAACCACTGGTCATTCAACCCCACTTTACCATAGGAGTTGGCAGCATCATCCTTATTATTAAACAACATAAAAAATTTGGTGTTTTCCCATGAAAAACCCACTGCATTCAGTGAAAAAGGAAAGTAAGTAAAGTGACTACCTGCAGGATCTAAAGTTGATGGGTGTTTTATCCATAAAACATAACTAAAGTTTTGTAAGCCTGCAACTGTATTACCTATATTAGAATTGATATATCCAGGACTTGCTACTTGTACAGCTTGTCCCCTTTGCCCCGTTACAAAACTCAAGGCAGACGAATGATTGGGAGTTCCCGCTGTACGGGAAACACTGTCAACGTATCCTCCTTCAAAAGCCCAATAGGCTATTAAATTAGCAGCGGCAACTTGTGATGAGGAGCTATATCCCGGAACAGGAAGTGTAAAGGTTTTTTCTGCACCGTAAGTTATCCCTTTTTCATTGATAGCATAAGCTTTGTAATAATAAGGGGTTAACAATTTCAACCCTTTCAATCCGATTGAATAGTTTCCGGAAATGGGATAAGTAGGCATTCTGTTTTTAGACGTATCCACTCCTGCCGCAGTGTTGTAACAAATGCCTGCTTCAGTAACAATGGAACCTCCATCGTTAGTAATATTTCCGCCGATAGACACATTATTACCATTTATATTGGCAGCGTCATTTGTGGTTACTACCGGGGCCACGGCAGTAACATTTATGCCTGTTCCGCTATCTGTTTTTTTACAACTGGAAATTGTAAAACATACCGGAAGAATCATCATAATTAAAAAAATACTTTTCATGTTTACTTTATTATTTGTATTGAAATAATTTTTTATTTTCCTTTTCCCTGCAAAATAACAAGAGCCTGCAAGTCTGATGCAGTGAGGGCCACATCATACACTCTCACTTCATCCATTTGCCCTTTTAAATAATCTGCCCAGCCTTGCGGTCCGCCAGATGTGCCAATGCTCGGTGTGCATTGGAACTGTTCCGTGCCAAAAATAATTTTATTAGCGCCGGCGGGGAAGGCAACATTACCCAAACCTGCAACTGTTTGGCTTCCTCCAGTTACAAGGCTTCCTCCCTGGTACATATTAAAAGTAGAGGTGGCCGCATTGTAAGTAACTGCAATATTTTGCCATGCGTTCCATGGATTTGCCAAAATACCGGACGGAAACCAGTTATTCTTCTGTTGCCAGCCATAGTGCACTTTGAAACTAGCGCTGGAAGCAGTACTTCCATTTTCATAAAAGAAATCCAAAGCGCCCCAGAAATCTGCATCATTTGAAATGCAAACCGGAGTAATAATACCATTGGTATTTTGAGCAGTATTAATCCAAAAATCAATGGTGAAGCTCTTTAAATTTTTAATGGCTGCGGGCAGGTCGTAGATAACATAACCGTTAGCTGCTCCCTGAAGCGCCTGACCTTTAAAACCTGTGGTAAAACCTGTATTAACAGGTGTACCAGTAGCGCGGGAAATACTATCTATGTAACTGCCATCGAAAGCCCAATATCCTACAAGGTGTCCCGCCCCAATATCTGAAGAGGAAGCATAACCTCCTATAGTAAAAGTAGGCCGGTAGTCTTTCGAGTCGAAAGATTTATAACAAGAAATAAGAATTATACTGCCTGTTATAATAAGAAGCATATTCTTAATACAAATATTTTTCATAATTAAGATTTAAAAAGATTATTAATATCCCGGATTTTGGGTTAATATGCCAAAGCTATTGTCAATTTCTGACTGAGGTATTGGCCATACTTCGTTTTTATTAGCTTTCCATCCTAACGGACCAAACACTTCAGTACCTCTTCCCTGGCGAACTACATCAAAATACCTGCTATCGAAATCCATCGCCAGTTCCACCCGTCTTTCATGATAAATGGCTTTTCTCAGGGTAGCTTGATCTGTAGTGGTAATTTTGGGCAAAGTGGTTACCGGAGCTCCATGGCCCACTGCATAATCTCTTGCTCTCTTGCGCACCATTTCTAAAGAAGCTAATGCATCTGCTGTTTTTCCTAATTCATTATTGGCTTCTGCATTCATCAATAATACATCGGAGTAACGAAGCACTCTCACGTTCTGATCGCTGCCCCCATTATCATTCACATACATAGCAAAGGGTGTGTAAGACTTATAATTATACATCGGATTGGCAGCAGTAAGTGGAATCAAATCACCTTGTTCAGAAGTAGAACCTCTGAAAAGAATAGTGCCGTTTAATCGTGGATCGTTGGGTTCAAACGCATCTACTAAATCTTGCGTGGGCACATTGTACCCCCAACCGTTACCGTCAAACCCCCCCCTCGGCTGCTGAATCTGGGAATATTGAGAATTGGAAGCACCCGAATTGTTGGGTAGATAGGTACATTGTATTTCATAAAGGGATTCGGTATTATTTTCATTTTCTACCCGGTATTGCTTTTCAAAATCGGGGACAAGAGAATAAAGGCCCGATTGAATTACCCGGTTGGTGTAATTGACAACGTCTGTCCATTTTTTTTGGTATAATGCTATCTTAGCATGAAGCGCCAGCGCTCCTCCTTTGGTTGTCCTGCCCACATCAGTGCCGGAATAAGAAGGCGGCAGAACGGCTTCTGCATTATTTAAATCCTGCTCAATGGCAGCCCACACCTGATCCTTGGGGGTACGTAAAATATTATATTCACTACTATTTTGAGGAAGATGTAAGCGCAATGGTACATCGCCAAATGCACGCACCAGGCGGAAATAAGAATAGGCCCGTAAAAATTTTGCCTCACCAATGTAGCGTGTTTGCAAAGTTGCATCCATACTTATTTTGGGAATGTTATCTATTACCTGGTTACAATAATTAATTTCCTGGTACATTCCATTCCAAAATTCGGGCAACTCACGATTGGTTGAGGTAACGGTAAAATTATCAAACTGGTTCATAAAGGCAACTGAACCATCAGTAGGGTCGCTTCCTGTAACGGCATCATCTGATGCAAGGCCTTCAACCGCAAGGGGAGCAAAAGAAACGAATGTCCATCCTCTGGTATTCGCATACATGGCATTTACGGCTGCAGTAGCATCAGACTGCGATTGCCAAAATTGGGTTACGGGTTTTTCTGCCTGAGGAGGGACTTTTAAAAAATCTTTATTACATCCTGCCACCATTAATACTAAAGGCAGTAGGATAACCATAAAATTCTTTTTATTGAATTTTTTATAACTTATTATCATAAATTTTTTTTTAAAATTAGAAGGTAAGATTTACTCCAAAATTATAGGTGGCGTACAAAGGATATACCTGCTGATCAATACCTGCTTTTGTAGGTGAACCGTTCTGTGCCTGCACTTCAGGTGTAAAACCCCTGTAATGGAACCAGGTAAATGGATTTTGAGCATTTATATATACCCGAAATTTTGAAATCCCGGAATGTTCTCCTTTATTCCCGATAATGGTATATCCCAGTTGCGCATTCCTGATCCGGAAGTAACTTCCATCTTCTACAAAAAAGGAATTAGTAATGCCATTGTTACCTGCAACATTTACTGAAGGATATGCAGTGGAAGTGCCTTCTCCATGCCAGCGATTATCATAAAAATCCTGGGTGTAGTTTTCACCTCCATATCGGAGGGCAAAATTCCCATTATAAATACTCACTCCGGAAATTCCCTGGAAATCGAGGGAAAGATCAAAATTTTTGAAAGTAACTGAAGTATTGATCCCATATACCAGCTTAGGATTAGGATTCCCCAAAACCACACGGTCCTTATCATCAATAACTCCATCGCCGTTTTCGTCCTTGTATTTAAAATCACCGGGCTTTGCATTTGGTTGAATTATTAACCCAGCTTTGTTTTTATAAGCTGCAA
>JBDSOE010000066.1:0-11438 GCA_039915005.1 Ginsengibacter sp. | reverse complement strand
CCTTTTCTTTCATTTCCCTTGCGCTGTTAACGTAGCGTTGTGTATGCTTTAAAGAAGTATGGCCTAACAGTTTACTGGTTGTCAATAAATCAACTCCATTAAAAATTAAGTTGGTTCCGTAGCTGTGGCGGCTATTGTGCCACGAGATTTTTTTATCTATTCCGGCCCGCTTTACCCACGCTCTCAAAGTTTTGTTTGCGCCCGCGTGTGAAGGAAGATGAAATATAAAATCTTCCTTCTTGCCTGGTTCTTTCAATAGCTTCATGGCTGTATCATTCAAAGGTGTGTAAACATCTTCATCCGTTTTGCTTTGACTTACATTCATTTCTTTGCTTTCCCATCTAATATTGCTCCATTGTAAATTATTCACGTCTATCCATCTTAGGCCGGTAACACAACAAAATAAAAAGGCTCTCCTTACTTCGCTGCTTTCTGTATGTGTGGCTGCTAAGATTTTTAATTCAGGAATTGTAAGAATATCTTTTTTCGCTGCCTTACCATGTAGCTTCTTTTCTACTTTATCAGTAGGGTTTTCTTTTAACAAGTTTTTCCGGTATGCCTGCTTAACCATTTTCTTAAATCTTTTGTAGTAACTCATTGCACCTTCACCATAACTTTTATTATCTAAATACTCCATAAAGTCCTCAATTAGTAATGGCGTTAAATTCATAAAAGTTAATCCATCCTTTTTTTCTTCTTTAAGGAAATTTGAAAAGCGATCTGTTGCCGCCTGCATCATTCTTACATCTTTCTTTTTATAGGCATCCACAAAGTTTTGCATCCATACGGTAATGATTGTTTTTTTGCCTGCATCACTTACCATGTTGTAGTTGTCTGCCTGTAATTGAAAACCGCGGGTAATGGCAATTTCTTCGGCTTGCTGCAATTTTCTTTTATTGTGTTCCCTGTCTACTAAGGTTGTGGCTTTTGAAAGTTGCAAATGTTTCAAAGTTTCGATTTTCCTCATACCATTATGGAAAATATCCAGTCTTAAACTGGTAGTGCCATTTGCATTTTTGCGTTTTCTTAATATTACACTCATTGTCTTTTATTTGATGTTTGTTTCCCAAAAGTATCAAATTAATTTAAAGTTCTGTACCTCAAGGTACATAAAAGGTACAGGGAATGTGAAAAGAAAGGCTTATTAAAGGAAATGAAAAGAAAGGTTAACAGGCTGAAGGCCTTGTAAACATTGACTTTTAGACATAAAAAAACCGCTTAAAAAAAGCGGTATTGTACCCGGGATGGGAGTTGAACCCACACGACCATTGCTGATCACAGGATTTTAAGTCCTGCGTGTCTACCAGTTCCACCACCCGGGTAAACACTTTTTAAAAATATCAAAAGAACATTTATTTTAAATCCGCAGACCATTGCTGGTCACGGGAATTCAAGATTTACGAGTTGCCGAATGCTAACAGACTAACTCCATAAACAGAAAAAGCAGATAAACTGCTTTCAAATTTAATTGCGAGCGGAAGACCGGGCTCGAACCGGCCACCCCGACCTTGGCAAGGTCGTGCTCTACCAAATGAGCTACTTCCGCTGATAAAATAAGAACTTAAAATGGTTTGCAAAAATAGGGTTTGTTGCTATGCGCGCAAAATTTATTTGTACTGCGGATTGTATTGGGTATTAGCCGGGACTTCCACGTTGGGCTTGCCCTGGTAGCGATGTGTATACATGGTGTAACAGCCGCCGGCAACCAATGCCACGAATATGGCTATCTGGCAATAAAACAAGAACCTTGAGGTAGATACCCAACTGTAAGCGAGGTCTTTTCCTTTATTATCAATTACTTCTTCGTGCTCCATAATTTTTAATTTGCCGGGCAAAAATAACCCTTTGATTTCAAAATTCATTCTTTGTTATTAATAATCTCCGAAAATATTTTATTCCCTTTAATAAAATATTTCCACGCAACACTTCCGCTGTAAACGCCTTTTAACTTTTTCATTTTTATCTTACGAAGTTTCTGCCCGCGCTTACCCAGAAAAATCCATTTTAAAAAATACAGGTGTGCCGATTCAATCGAAATAAAAGTACTGAAATTCCCTTTCACCAAAGCCTGAAAAGCTGCTATGGTATCCAAAAAAATCCTTACCGGAATCTTCCATACAGATTCATAAAAGGGCGAATTCTTGGAGATCATCACCAGGTTATTCCTGAAATTCAAATAAACTTTCTTTCTATCACCCATGGGCAATGTGCCCCCGCCTACATGATACACTACCGATGCCGGTTCCACATAAATTTTATAACCCGCCCTTTGCATTCTCCAGCATAAATCAATTTCTTCCTGATGGGCAAAAAAATATTCATCAAACCCATGTAATTCATGAAAAACAGAAGACCTTACACACAATGCAGCACCTGTGGCCCAAAATATTTCCGCAGAATTATCGTATTGCCCATAATCCATTTCACAATAATCGAACACACGCCCGCGGCTAAAAGGATACCCCAGGTTATCTATCCATCCACCGGAAGCTCCGGCATATTCAAACTGGCTTTTATTTTTAAAAGATAAAATTTTCGGCTGACAGGCAGCTATCTTTTCATCATTTTCCATCAGTAAAATAATGGGGGCTATCCATCCGGAATTTACCTGCACATCACTGTTCAGTAAAATATAATAATCCGCTGTAACTTGGCTCAATGCTGTATTATAGCCTTTTGAGAAGCCCTCATTATTTGGATTAAATACAATTTTTACCCGGGGGAAATTTTGCTGAAGAAATAAAACAGAATCATCCGTAGAAGCATTATCCGCAATAATTACCGTGAGGTTTTCATAATCAGACGCCAATACTGAAGGAAGAAATTTCTGAAGAAAAGATTTCCCATTCCAGTTAAGGATTACAACCGCTACAGATGGCAAAGAAGTCAATGAAATAATGATTAGTGAGTTACAAACATAAAAGATTTTAGTTTTTAATTCCAATAATTATCGGAAACCTTTTAGATTTGAAGATAATCATTTACAATGCTAAGGCAACTCCTCAATTTACGAATGGGACTGGCATTAATAGCAATGGCTATTGTAACAGGCACTATTTTTTATTCTAACTTTTTATCAAAGAAAATTGAAATAGAAGAAAGAGAAAAAATAAGTCAATGGGTGGAAGCGAATAAATTTATTGCATCAGCCCCGCAAAATATTGATCTCACCCTGGCAAGCCAGATACAACAACAAAATGACGACATCCCCATAATATGGACCAATGAAAATGACAGCATTATTGATTCCAGAAATTTAGATTCTTCTCAATTATCTTCAAAAAATTATCTCCAAAAAAAATTAAAAGAATTCAAATCCGCACATCAGCCCATTGTACTTCAATTAAGCAAAGAGCCTTACGTGGCCGATAAATATTATTACGGAGATTCCAATTTATTGAAGCAAATAAGGTACTTCCCGATTGTGCAGTTATTGATTGTAGCGCTCTTTATTTTTATTACCTTCTATGCCATGTCGGTGAGAAATAAATCTACCCAGAACCAGGTGTGGGCGGGCATGACCAAAGAAACGGCCCACCAGCTCGGCACACCCATTTCCTCATTGCAAGGCTGGATAGAAATGCTGAAAGAACATGAAAACTACCCGGACATCTCAAAAGAAATGGAGAAGGATGTGAATCGCCTGAAATTAATAAGTGACCGGTTTGGGAAAATAGGAAGCACCCCTAAACTGGAAGAACACAACATATTTGAACAGGTGGAAAAAATGGTGGCTTATATAAAAAGGATGTCCACCGATAAAGTAAATTTTATTGTTGAAAAATCAGAAGATGATACGAGGGCAAAAATTTCTGCCCCTCTTTTTGATTGGGTTATAGAGAATCTTTTAAAAAACGCTTTGGATGCTATGGATGGAAAAGGATTGATTACTATTAAAATAAAACAAGAATCGGGGCACGTCGTTATAGACATCAGGGATAGTGGCAAAGGAATTCAAAAACAAAATATTTCAAAAGTTTTTAAACCGGGTTTTACCACCAAAAAAAGAGGATGGGGATTGGGGCTTTCACTTTGCAAAAGAATAATTGAGCAATATCATAAAGGCCAGTTGTATGTAAGATCCACAGAAGTAGGAAAGGGAACTACTTTCAGAATTATTTTAAATACCTGATTTTAATTGGAGGGTTTTATTAGATTTGCAGCCTTAGGCGGCGATGGCGAAATTGGTAGACGCGCTACTTTGAGGTGGTAGTGTCCGAAAGGACTTGGGAGTTCTAATCTCCTTTGCCGCACAAAAGGAGACAAAAGCGGAAAATTCCTCTTTGTCTCCTTTTTAATTTTAGCAGAAATCATTATTCACAGTTTTGCCCCCTGCGAAGTATAATCTGTTCAGCAACTGTACTATATTATCCAACTGAATCTAAATCATCTAACGACGGGAAGATGCTTTTCAAATTTTTTTCCTTAATAATTTTTATACTTATACTTTCATTAAAATAAAAATAATGCCCACTTTAATAACATGCCCTAATTGCCATCATGAATTTGCCCCTGAGGATGCCATTGCTAAATCTCTGGAAAAGGAATACCAGGAAAAATTTAATAATGACCGTCAAAAATTATTGAAACAATTTTCCGATCAGGAAAAAACATTTGAAGAGCAAAAAAAAGAATTTGAAAAAAAGAAAGAAAAAGAAAATCAATTGTTTGCCGAAAGAATGGAAAAAGAAAAACTGAAAATTGAAACGGATATACAGCAGAGACTACGAAAAACCATCAGCAGCGATTATGAAAATCAGCTAAAGCTTTTACAACAGTCCAACAACGATAATGAAGAAAAACTAAAACTGGCAAGAAATAAAGAACTGGAATTTTTAAGGAAAGAAAAAGATTTAAAAATAAAAGAAGAAGAGCTTGAAATCTCTTTGCAAAAAAAACTTTCTGAAGAAAGATTACTTCTCGTGGACCAGATAAGAAAACAAGAGAAAGAAAAAAATGAAATTAAAGAAACTGAAAACACATTAAAAGTAAGAGAGCTTGAAAAGCAAATAGAAGATCAGAAGAAGCTGGTTGATGAAATGAAACGTAAGGCGGAACAGGGTTCTATGCAATTGCAGGGCGAAGTACAGGAAATAGCCCTGGAAGGAATCTTAAAAAATGCTTTTCCATTTGACCTGATTACAGAAGTGGGCAAAGGCGTGCGTGGCGCCGATTGTATTCAATTGGTAAGAAATAATTTCGGGCAGGAATGCGGTAAAATAATTTATGAAAGTAAGCGCACAGAAAGCTTTGGCGGCGACTGGATAGAAAAATTTAAAAAAGACATGCGTAGCAATGGTGCCGATATTGCCGTGCTCGTAACCAAAACAATGCCCAAAGATTTAGATTGTTTCGGTTTGAAGGATGGAATATGGATTTGTACTTTTTCAGAAGTAAAAGCGCTTGCCAACGTATTACGCGATGGAATTGTGCGGGTTTTTAATTCTTCAAAAAAACATGAAAACAAAGGCGATAAAATGCATTTGCTTTACGATTATCTCACCAGCAACGAATTCGGTGAACAATGGAAAGCGATACGCGAAGGTTTTATGTCCATGAAAATGAGCATACAAGTAGAAAGAAACGCTATGGAGAAATTATGGAAGTCGCGCGAAAAACAATTGGAAAAAGTGCTGCTCAACTCGGCCCACATTAAAGGTTCCATCGAAGGGATTTCCGGGATGGATTCCATTGATCTAAGCCTTTTAGATGAGCCGGGATTTCTTGAAAACAAATAATTTCCCGGTTGTTGTAAAGCAGCTGATACACAAACTTTATTTTAAGTTCGCCGAATCACAAAGACTTCCAAAAGAAATCTCTATTATCGCTATTCACTCTATAACCCATGCCAGGCAAAGGTTATCAAAGAAACGGAAACCGATTTTTAAGGAAATACTTTTCTCTTTTACAAAGCGCGCATCCACACAGCCTGATTCATTTTCAAAAGATAAATCATCAATACAAATGTTTCTCTTGAAACTCAAAGCGCCTTTACCATACCATTTGTAAACTGTTTCTTTAGTGCTCCAGAAGAGCGTTAGCAATTTTTGATAATGCCCCGTTGCGGAAAAATTATTGGCTAACTGCAACTCCCGTTCACTCAAAAATTTATCTTTCACCCATTCAATTTTGGGGGTTACCAATTCCACATCTATGCCCACTAATTTATTCTTACTAATGATGGCCGCGGCAAAATCACCACAATGTGAAATGGAAAAATGAAAGGCTTCGTCTAATAATAAAGGTTTTTTTGAGGCAGCAATAGAGATCAGATCCACAGGAAACTTAGGCTCTAAAATCTGCAATAAATATCGCCCCGCAAGATGTTGTAATCTCTTATGCGGATGGCCAACTGTATTTTGCAAATTCACTTTTTCTAAAAAAAATTCTTCCGGCTCATGGATGCGCCACACAGCCAGTTTTGTAAAATCGTTGATAGTATGTTGATAAAACAAAGGCATTAAAAAAATTTATTCTTCTTTTTGAAATTTGTTGAATTATTTTGCAACCGTAAAAATAATCGCAATTAAATGATTTTATCTGATAAGAGAATTCTGGAAGAAATAGAAAACAAAACCATCATCATTCTACCTTATAACCGCGAGAACCTGGGAAGCAATAGCTACGATGTACATTTAGGGAAACATCTTGCTACTTACAAAGATGCATTATTAGATGCCAGGAAACATAACGAAATTGAACATTTTGATATTCCTGAAGAAGGGTTCGTGATACAACCCAATTCATTGTACCTCGGCGTTACTCTCGAATATACAGAGACACATGCGCATGTTCCGTTCCTTGAAGGAAAATCTTCTACAGGCCGCCTCGGCATTGACATACACGCCACCGCAGGAAAAGGCGACATCGGTTTTTGCGGCCATTGGACCCTGGAGATATCCTGTAAAATTCCGGTAAGAATATATGCCGGAATGCCAATCGGCCAGTTAATTTATTTTCCTCTTGAAGGACAGGTAGCTGTATCTTACGATAAAAAAAGTAACGCAAAATATAGCAACCAGCCCAACAGGCCCGTGGAAAGTATGATGTGGAAGAATAAATTTTAGAACCACCTCTATCCTGAATGGGCAATAATATCCGAGGTCTATAACATTTAAAGATTCTTCTCACTCACAAAGAAATGCTTTCAGAAAAGGACTTTCTTGTCCTCCCTTTAAGGGAGTTAGAGGTTATTTATGCCGTCGTTAACTCTATCACAGTTATCTCGGCTAATATTCCCACTCTTCCGGGGTAGCCAACAAATCCAAAGCCGGGATTCACATATAACTTTTGCTTTCCTTTCTGGTAAAGCCCATCCCACTCTTTATAAACATATTGCACCGGGCTCCACTTAAAACCCGGGATTTCCACACCGAATTGCATCCCATGCGTGTGCCCGCTTAACATCAAATCTATATCTTCATACTTCGGCCTTACCTGCGCATCCCAATGACTGGGATCGTGGCTGATTAAGATTTTAAAAGGAATATTCTCAGTGCCCGCACAAGCTTTCACCATATCTCCATACTTTGGAAATCTTGCCATGGCGCCCCAATTTTCAATTCCGATAAGGGCCACCTGCTCTCCATTTCTTTCTATAACAACGTGCTCGTTCATCATTAAATTCCATCCAAGGTCTTTATGCACTTTCTTAAGATTCTCTAAATTCTGCTCCTTGGTTACCCCTTTATATGGCCAACTTACATATCCGCCATAATCGTGATTGCCAAATGTAGAATACACACCCAGCGGTGCTTTTATTTTATCAAACACATCCATGTACTCTTCCATTTCAGTTGCCCTGTCATTCACTAAATCGCCGCTGAAAATAACGATGTCGCCATTTTCCGCAATTATTTTCTCCACTCCACGCATCACTGCTTCTTTGTTGGTAAAACTTCCCGCGTGTACGTCGCTAAAATGAACAATTTTAAGGCCATTGAAAGAAGGCGGCAAATTGTCGAAAGGAACTTTTACATGCTTCACCCTATAATTATATCGATTGGTGAAGCCGTAAATTAAACTTCCAAAGAAAGTACTTCCTGCCGCCAACCCAAGCCAGCTAAGAAATACAGATCTGCTGATACCTGCATCATTCATCTGGGAAGTCTCGGTATTGGAAAAGAATAATTTTGCTGAGCCCCATTGCAAAAGCCGTCTTATATCATCTACTAAAAAGAATACACTGGCAATAAGTTTTGAAAAAAACAAAGCCATCACTATGGCAAAAAGATAGCTCCTTATTTTCTTGGATAAAAATTCAGGTCCTGTAAAAACAAATATCAAAAAGCCAATGATGGCAAGAACCGACAGAGCCCAGTATGCAGAAAAAATAACAGCCCTTGTTCTTGAAGAAGCCGTATTACTTACGTTTTTTATGGCAATAAAAATATACACATCCAGCAAAAGCATGATGACCACCACAATAAAAGCGCCTAAAGGAGTTCGCATAAGACGAAAATTAAAATTGATAAAAATTAAAATCGAATAAACTCATCTAACTGATCATTTATCACCCGCATAGTTTCTTTGTTTAAACTTCCGTTTTCATCCATCACTTTGTCAATCACAGAAATGGGTAATTTATTATAATGCACATTCATTTTCAAATAATGCAGCGTATCTGATAGTTGGTCCATTCCTCTTAAATTCCCCGCCCGCCCTGTAGACACACCGGTTAACAAAGCCTTTTTAAAATACCATACTTTTCTGATATCCGAATTGTCAATCATCGCTTTTAACACGCCGGGATAGGATCCATTGTATTCGGGAAGAATAAAAATAAATTTCTTCGTCGGAATTAAAATCTCATTTTCGGTCAGCAAAAATGCTGCATTACGATGAAGAGGATCGAAGCTTCTTAATGAAAATATCTTTGCATCAATATCCTTTTCTTTCAAAATTCTTTCATATTCCCGGGCCACTCTTTCTGTATAGCTTCCTACTCTGTTAGTTCCGCTTATGATGGTGTACATTAAAAAAATTTAAAATTCTAAAATTCAAAACCACTCAATCTTTAAAAATAAAACCATTATTTATTTATAGTTCTTAAATTACCTGCCGCATGTGGTGCGAATCTATAGCCAAAGATAATATGGTTTCAATAAGCAGTACAAAATCCGGGATCACAAAATTACCTGAAGGAAGGCAGTTCAAAAAGCTGAAAGCATTATTTTACCAATTGTTTGTGCTGTAATTATTATGCCTAATAATTAAATTTGCCATTCTGCCATCAAAAGTGGTGCATCTTAAGATATCGTAAAGGTTGCCAACCTTAATAGGTTTATTCCAACTTAGAAATACTTTTCCCAAGGTTGGCAACCTTTGATCCGTAACGATAATCTTGAATTGCTGCATCAAAAGTACTTAATGATGGAGGTTAGCGATTAATGTTTATTTTAGCGGCAATAATAAATGAAAAACAGTGTTTCAGTGTTCTGTGAAAACTAATTTAGCGGCAAATAATATATGGCAAAGATAATAGGAATTGCAAATCAAAAAGGCGGCGTGGGGAAAACCACTACCGCTATCAATTTAGCAGCAAGCCTTGCTGTGCTTGAGTTTAAGACCTTGCTGGTGGATGCCGACCCGCAGGCAAACTCCACTACAGGAGTAGGCTTCGACCTGCATAATGTAACTACAGGTGTATATGATTGCATGGTGAACGAAGCCCCGGCCAAAGATGTGATCTTAAAAACTGAAATTCCCTATCTTGAACTGATGCCTTCGCACATAGACCTTGTAGGCGCCGAAATTGAAATGATCAATTATCCAGACAGGGAAAGCGTTCTTAAAAATATTTTAAAGCAGGTAAGGGATCAATATGATTTCATCATTATTGATTGCTCGCCCTCCTTAGGATTAATTACGGTGAATGCACTCGTGGCTGCAGACAGCGTGGTGGTACCCGTTCAGGCCGAATTTTTTGCATTGGAAGGTTTGGGGAAATTATTAAACACCATTAAAATAGTTCAAAACAGGCTCAACACCGATTTACAAATAGAAGGATTATTGATGACCATGTACGATGGAAGGTTGCGTTTATGCAACCAGGTAGTAAACGAAGTGCGCCATCATTTTGAAGACCTTGTCTTTACTAATGTCATTCACCGGAACACGCGCCTGAGCGAGGCTCCCAGCTTTGGCAAGCCCGCCATACTTTATGATGCAGACAGCAAAGGCGCTATCAATTACCTGAATCTGGCCAAAGAAATTTTGCAAAAAAACAATATGACAAAAATCTCGCAGAGTGAAAAAATACTGGAACATCCATAACATCAAATGAAATCAAAAAAATCTCCTTTGGAAGAAACAAAAAAAATGAGTACGTCCAATAGAAAAGACGCATTAGGAAAAGGAATCCGCTCCCTGTTGCAGAATATAGATTCGGACCTTTCAGTAACAGAAAAAGACTTAATAAAAAGTTCATCAGAAAAAATGAATGCGGTCAATACGCGTATTGCTTTGAGTATGATTGAAGCCAATCCCGATCAGCCCAGGCATGATTTTGATGAAAACGCCCTGAGCGAATTAGCTGCATCTGTAAAGATGCATGACATCATTCAGCCGCTAACGGTAGCAAGAATACCTAATGGAAAGTACCGGATCATTGCCGGAGAAAGAAGATTCCGCGCAGCAAAAATCGCCGGTCTGGAAGATGTGCCTGTTTACATAAGAGAAACAAAAGATTCTAAAATACTGGAACTCGCTTTGCTCGAAAATTTGCAAAGAGAAGATTTAAATGCCATAGAAATTGCGCTTAGCTACAGGCAATTGATGGAAGAACTCGATTACTCACAGGAACAGCTTGCAGAGCGCATGGGCAAAGAGAGAAGCACGGTAACCAATTATATCAGGCTATTAAAACTGCCACCTGATATTCAGGCTGCAGTAAGGAATGGCAAGATAAGTATGGGTCATGCCCGGGCCCTCATTAATGTAGATGTGATAGACAAACAGCTTTATATTTTTAATGAAATAAAAAGCAAAGAACTTTCTGTTCGACAAACAGAAGATCTGGTAAGAAAATTATATACTCCCGGCAAAACCATTGTTAATAATCCTGTAAAAACCGCGCTCCCACCATCATTAAAAAAAATTGAGGATAACTTAGCCTCACATTTTAGTACCAAAGTGAAAATGACACACAGTAAAAAAGGAACCGGCAGCATCACTTTTGATTATTATTCTATCGAAGAATTAAGTTCACTTTTAGACAAGATGCAGGTTTCGGTAGATTAAAACTATGTCAGCACGTTCATTCATTTTTATCATTTTATTGCTCCTTCTATTGCCGGAAAGCTCCATTTTTGCGCAGCAAAAAGAAGATACTGTTCTTATAAAACAGGATACCTCCGTTATGATAAGAGGTGATTCAACTATTGTAAAAGAAAATGCGCCGGATACTTCCGGACAAAGTTTATTGTCTCTTGATAAAA
>JBDSOE010000226.1:0-6826 GCA_039915005.1 Ginsengibacter sp. | reverse complement strand
AAACTACCATGATTTGTTTCCCAAAAAACTGCAACCGATTTTAGGTGCGCTCCCTGAAGAAATTGTGGTGATGAATAATCTTACGGTAAACCTGCATTTGTTGCTTTCAACATTTTACCAGCCAACCCAAAAAAGATTTAAGATTATTTGTGAAGAAAATGCATTCCCTTCTGATGAATATGCACTCACCTCGCACTTGCAATTGGCAGGCTTTAGTAAGGAGAATGCTTTGATAGAAGTAAAAGCAAGAGAAGGAGAATTTACTATCAGGAACGAAGATATTCTTTCAACAATAAAAGATTGTGGAGACGAGCTCGCCCTGGTATTTATTGGAGGAGTAAACAATTATTCAGGGCAGGTATTTGATATGAGATCCATAACAGCGGCTGCTCATGAGGTGGGTGCCAGGTGCGGTTTTGACCTCGCTCATGCGGTGGGAAATATTGAATTGCAGCTTCATGACTGGGATGTTGACTTTGCCTGCTGGTGTTCTTATAAGTATTTAAACTCAGGCCCGGGTGGAGTAGGCGGTGCGTTTATACACCAACGTTATGTTACTGACAAATCACTTTTGCGATTGGCAGGGTGGTGGGGTACCAATAAGGAGAACCGTTTTAAAATGGAGAAAAATTTTGATCCCATTTCCACGGCGGAAGGATGGATAGTGAGTGCTGCTCCGGTGCTGGATATGGCTGTGCATAAAGCGTCATTGGGCATTTTTGAACAAGCGGGATTTAAAAATATTATTGCTAAGGGAAAGAAATTAAGCGCTTTTATGTTTTTCATTTTAGATGATATGAATCAGCATGCTACAAAAAAAATTATTAAAGTAATAACACCCGAATCTGAAAACGAACATGGCTGCCAGGTTTCCATTCGTATGCTTGAAAATGCCAAACATTTTTTTGACATACTAAGAAAAAATAGTGTGATGGCCGATTTGCGTGAACCCGATGTAATCAGGGTGGCTCCGGTGCCTTTGTATAATACATTCGAAGACGTCTATATTTTTGGCCAGATACTGAAGAAAAATATAAATTAAATTTTGTAAAGGCTGGCTGTTATTCTGAGCGCCACGTTACGAACGAATGCTGAAAAATAGTTAAAAAAGATGTATAAGTTCTCCTATTTCACAGAAACCGATGAAGAAAAGGTGTTGGATTTTATGCAAAAAAATTCATTTGCTGTTATCACGGGTATTTTAAACAATAAGCCTGTAGCTACTCATGTTCCTCTTGAAATAAAAAAGATAAATGAGCGGTTGGTTTTTACAGGACATATCATGAAAGCTACCGATCATTATAAAGCATTTTCTGAAAATGAAAATGTGCTTGTTATCTTTAGCGGGCCGCAATGCTATGTAAGTGCGAACTGGTATGTTACTAAAAATGTGGCTTCCACATGGAATTATATAGATGTACAAGCCAAAGGAAAAATTAGATTTACGGATGATGATGGGACCCTGAAAATAATTAGGGATATTACCCAAAAATATGAATCCGAAGAAAGTGAAGCTGCTTTTAATAATTTGCCAAATGATTACGTGGAGCGGCTTTCAAAAGCAATTATTGGTTTTAATATTGAAGTAGAAAGCGTGGAAAATGTTTTTAAACTGAGCCAGAATCATGATGAACAAACGAGGAGGCAAATTATTGCGCATTTAAAAAATTCAAATCATTTCAATTCAAATGAGATTGCTACTGAAATGGAAAAAAGAATAAAATAATTTATGGATAGAAAGTATTTAATTGAGCAGATTCGGGAAAAGAAATCCTATTTATGTGTTGGGCTTGATACCAATATTGAAAAGATTCCACTGTACCTTCAATCGCATCCGGATGCAATTTTTGAATTTAACAGGCAGATCATAGATGCTACAAAAGATTTGTGTGTGGCTTATAAAATCAACACTGCTTTTTATGAGGCACTGGGTGTAAGGGGGTGGGAGGCTTTGGAAAAGACAGTCAGTTATATTCCGGCTACTCATTTTAAAATTGCCGATGCCAAACGCGGCGATATTGGCAATACTTCGTATCAATATGCGAAGGCATTTTTTGAAACCATTCCTTTTGATGCTATAACGGTAGCGCCTTATATGGGCAGCGACAGTGTGAAGCCTTTTCTCGATTATGAAAATAAATGGACTATAGTTTTAGGGCTTACGAGCAATGAAGGAAGTAAAGATTTCCAGCAGCAACATTTGGGTGAAGATTATTTATTTGAACGGGTTATTAAAAAAACATCCGGATGGGGAACGGAAAAGAATCTGATGTTTGTGGTAGGCGCCACAAAGTCAGATGATATTGCTTCCATAAGAAAAATAGTTCCCAATCACTTTCTGTTAATTCCGGGCGTCGGATTTCAGGGAGGAAATCTTTCTGAAGTGTCTAAATACGGGTTGAATGCGGATTGTGGTCTCCTGGTGAATATTTCCAGGGCCATTATATATGCCGGAAAAAAAGAGAATTTTGCTGAAGAAGCAAGGCAGATTGCTTTGCAATATCAAACAGAAATGAAGGGTTATCTTTGAGAAAGATGATACCAATTTTTGGACACGAATTTTGAACACAAATTTCACGAATTAATAAGTTGACTAATGGCACAGGATCTTTTTCAATCGCCCGATTATTTTAATGTAGATGAACTATTAACTGATGAGCATAAACTGATCAGGGAAAGCGTTCGTAATTATGTGAAAAAAGAAATCTCTCCAATCATTGAAGAGTATGCCCAGAAGGCAGAATTTCCTCAACAGATTATAAAGCAGCTTGGCGATTTGGGATGTTTTGGTCCCACGATTCCGAATGAATATGGCGGTGGCGGATTGGATTATATTTCTTACGGATTAATGATGCAGGAGCTGGAACGTGGTGATAGCGGGGTTCGCAGCACGGCAAGTGTGCAGGGGTCTTTGGTGATGTTTCCTATTTATGCTTATGGAAGTGAGGAACAAAAGAAAAAATATTTACCAAAATTGGCAAGTGGTGAATGGCTTGGATGCTTCGGACTAACAGAGCCGGATCATGGAAGCGACCCTTCAGGAATGTTGAGCAATTATAAGGATGTCGGCGATCATGTTATTTTAAACGGTAGCAAAATGTGGATCAGCAATGCGCCCTTTTCGCAGGTAGCTGTGGTATGGGCAAAAGATGAAAAAGGAATAGTGCATGGTTTAATGGTGGAAAGAGGAATGGAAGGCTTTTCCACTCCCACTACTCATGGTAAATGGAGCTTACGTGCAAGTGCCACGGGCGAACTGGTTTTTGATAATGTAAAAGTTCCTAAGGAAAATATTTTACCAAATGTAAAAGGTTTGAAAGGCCCGCTGAGTTGTCTTACTAAAGCGCGCTACGGAATCGCATGGGGAACGGTGGGTGCCGCAATGGATTGTTATGATACGGCATTGCGCTATTCAAAAGAAAGAATTCAGTTTGATAAACCCATAGGCGGATTTCAATTGCAACAAAAAAAGCTGGCGGAAATGATCACCGAAATTACCAAGGCGCAATTGCTGAACTGGCGTTTGGGCGTATTAATGAATGAGGGGAAGGCTACGCCGCAACAGGTAAGTATGGCCAAAAGAAACTCCTGTGAAATTGCTACGAATATAGCACGCGATGCCCGCCAAATGTTAGGCGGGATGGGTATTACAGGAGAATACTCTATTATGCGCCACATGATGAATCTCGAAAGTGTTATCACTTATGAAGGTACTCATGACATACATCTTTTGATAACCGGAATGGATGTTACCGGGTTGAATGCGTTTAAATAAATGTTCTTATTTTTTTGTAAATTGCTTTAATTAAAATAAATATTTATAAAAATATTGTTGCTGACGAAGAAGTATGTGGCGGTAGACCAACTATTGAAGGGACAAGGATAACTGTAAAAACTATAATTGGCCATCTCTTAGCTGGTGACAGGGAAGAGGTTGTACTAAAAGGTTTCCCAAGGCTTAGCAAAGAAGATATAGCCACAATAAAAGAGTATGCAAGCCTTCAATTTGATCCTAAATTTTTTGCAAAAACCTTATCTTAATCAAGTTAAATGAAATATCTGATTGATGAGAATTTGCCTGATTGCTTAAGTGTTTGGTCTTCTAATGACTTTCTTCATGTAACAAAAATCACCAAGTCCATCTCTGATAAAGAGATTTGGAAGTACGCATTGGAAAAGGGTCTGATCATACTGACTAAAGATTCTGATTTTCATGAAAAGATTTTATATAGAAACCCTCCTACTAAAGTAATATTGTTTAAATTATGAAATACATCAACTCCATACCTGGAAGAATTTTTATTACATCATTGGGCTGAAATTGAAGAGCAAATTCGTGCTGTCAAATTGGTTGTTGTCTTTAAAGATAAAATTGAAGGTTTAAAGTAATAGTTTTTTTATGGCTAAAAAAAATGATAATAAATTAAATGATATTGAGCGTAGTAATCAACAAAACATTTTCTTAATCGGTTTTATGGGAAGCGGGAAGTCTTACTGGGGAAAGATCTGGGCAAAAGGAAACGGTCTTTCTTTCCATGATCTGGATGCCCATATAGAGCAGGCTTTTGAAATGACCATAGAACAAATATTTGAGAAGCAAGGCGAGGAAAAGTTTCGCGAGATTGAGAGATATTATCTCCGGAAGTTTGAAAATAAGAAAGGATGTTTGATTTCATGCGGCGGAGGCACGCCTTGTTTTTTTGATAACATGGAATGGATGCAGCAGAATGGGAAAATTATTTATTTAAAAGCAAGCGATCAATATATTTTAAAGAGAGTGATTGATGAAACGGCAAAGAGGCCGTTGCTAAAAGAAGTCAACTCATCGGAATTATTATTTTTTATCCAAAAAAAATTAAGAGAAAGAGAACCTTTTTATAATAAGGCGCATTATATTCTGGAAGTGGAAACCCTGGATGAAAATTCTCTTATTTCAGTAGAGGATACATAAAAATAAGGAACACAGATTTCTCCGCTGCTGTAACTTTTACACCAACGACTATCATCATCAAAGCAAACCAAAACAGGAAGTGATTCCTCAGATCTAAAATTAAAAATTATGCATAAAGGATATTTGAAAACAGCGGCTTTGTTAGGAGCGCTTTCAGTTGGAATGGGCGCTTTTGCGGCGCATACTTTAAAGGAAACCCTCTCTGCTTATGCACTAACTATTTTTGAAACAGCTGTGCGTTACCAGTTTTATCATGTATTTGCTTTGTTGATTGTAGGGATTTTATACAAGGAATTTTCGGGAAAATTTTTGAAATGGTCTGGCAAATTATTTATTGCCGGCATCATTTTATTTTGCGGTTCGCTTTACCTTCTTACTGCTATTAAGGGCTGTGGAGTAATGGGGTATAATTGGGTCGGCGCCATTACACCTTTTGGTGGCCTGTGCTTCATTGCCGGTTGGGTATGCCTGTTTATGGCGGTATTTCAAAGAAAATAAATCGTAGCTTTTCTTAAAAAGTCAATAAATGACTATTCATTTTTGAAGGCAGCCATTTTCAAATTGAGCTATTTTCAAATTCCCATTTCTCTATCTTTGCTAATAATGGCAACTACCCAAAAAACTAAAAGAAGAAAAACAGCAGACGCTTCTAAAATGAATCCTGATAAGGTGGAAAAGATAGAAATGAAAAAATTAATTCATGATGAACGCTCGCATAAAATTGCGGGAACCGTCCTTATTTTAATTTCATTCCTTTTATTTGTTGCTTTTACATCTTATTTACTTACATGGCAACAGGATCAATCTAAAGTCTTGCAAGGGGCAAAAATTTTATTGCCCAGCCACGAGCAGGTAATGGCCAATGCGCTGGGTACAGCAGGTGCTTACTTCTCCGATTTTTTTTTCCGGTCTGGTTTTGGAATCGCTTCTTATTTGTTTTGCCTTTTTTTCTTTGTGGTGGGAGTCAATTTATTTGCGCCGAAAAAAATATTTTCTGTAAGAAGGAATGTCCGCTATGTTATTGCAGGCCTTTTGGTGATAAGTGTTTGTGCCTCTTTCTTAATGCATACGCCTCATCTTCACAATGTCAATGCTTCCAATCCCGAATTTTTCTGGGGTGGAAAGGTGGGAGATATGATCAATGAATGGCTACAGCAAATGATTGGATACATTGGTACTGCTGCGCTTTTGTTGGTTTGTTTGCTGAGCTATATCATCTGGCGTTTTAATCCTTCTTTTAATTTTAGCCGGAAAAAAATCATTTCTGAAAATGTATTTTCTTCCCTGTATAATGATGACAACCCTGATGAAAATAATGAGGAAGATTCACCATTCTCAACAGCCGGAATTTTGCCTCTTACTCAAAATCCATCGAAAGATGAAAAGCAGTATGACCATGAATTTGGTGTGTTTGAAAAAAATGAAGGAGCGCAAAAACTAATTCCAAAAGACGAAAAAGTTGTTCCCGGTAAAATAGCAACGGGAAATGGATTGACACTGGAAGTGAAGAACGCGGAAGCTTTGGAGGAAAAACCGAAAGAAATAGCGCCGGTTACGGCCCAACAAAAAATGCAGCAGGATCCGTATGATCCTATTCTTGATCTTAGGAATTATAAATATCCGCAAGTGGATCTTTTGGAAACTTATGGAAGTGAAAGAATTGTGCAGGACGCTTCAGAACTTGAGGATAATAAAAATCAAATTATCAATACGCTTAGAAATTATGATATTGAGATCCAGAAAATATTTGCAACCGTAGGCCCTACAGTTACTTTATATGAAATCATTCCGGCTCCCGGCGTTCGCATTTCGCGTATAAAAAACCTGGAAGATGATATTGCGCTAAGCATCTCTGCGCTTGGTATTCGTATCATT
>JBDSOE010000200.1:0-7424 GCA_039915005.1 Ginsengibacter sp. | reverse complement strand
GGGGTGGAAGATTGAAAAATTTGATGAACTCTACAACCAGATTGACAACATTGATGAAGCTAATACTATTATCAACGATTTAAAATTGTGCGACCCGGCGGTAGGTTCGGGGCATTTCTTAGTCTCGGCGCTCAATGAAATAATCGCTATAAAAAGCGAACTGAAAATATTGAAAGATAAAAACGGAAAACGTTTAAAAGAGTACACCATAGAAGTAGAAAATGACGAACTGTATGTAACCGATGAAGACGGCGAAATTTTCAATTATATTCCCGGAAATAAAGAGCGGCAGCGCGTACAGGAAACGCTGTTCACAGAAAAGCAAATCATTATTGAAAATTGTCTTTTTGGCGTGGACATCAATCCCAATTCTGTAAAAATTTGCCAGTTGCGGTTATGGATTGAGCTTTTGAAAAATGCTTTTTACAAAGAAAAAACGGGTTATAAAGAATTGGAAACATTACCCAATATTGACATCAATATTAAATGTGGAAATAGTTTGATAAGCAGGTTTGCACTGGATGCGGATTTGAAACCGGCGTTGAAAAAAAGCAGGTTTACCATTCAGGCTTACAAGATAGCGGTGCAAACATATCGCCAGGCGGAAAATAAAGAACAGAAAAGAGAAATGCGCCAACTCATTTATACCATCAAAAACGATTTCATTTCTGAATTAAGTTTTCGGGATAAAGTGGCCAAAAAATACGTGACTGAAAAAGCGCGCATTGTAACCATCAGCAGCGAAATAAACCGGATGAAACTGTGGCAGGAAAAAGTCCCTAAAAAGCTGTTGGATGATTTGGAAAAAGCATCTGCGAATCTTGAAAAGTATGAAAAGGAAATCAATGACATTAAGCAAAATACTATTTATAGAAATGCGCTGGAATGGAGATTTGAATTTCCCGAAGTGTTGAATGATGAGGGAGATTTTGAAGGGTTTGATGTGGTGATTGGGAACCCGCCGTATATTAGGCAGGAAGAAGTAAAAGAAATGAGCAGTTATTTTGCTGACAATTATAAAACCTTTTCTGGTAAATCTGATGTGTATGTATTTTTCTATGAAAGAGGAATAAATATTATAAAGCAGAAGGGAATAATTAATTACATAACATCAGGAAAATTTTTTGAGGCAAATTATGGTAAGCCGTTGATAGACTTCTTGATTAATGATACCGAAATAAAGGCGATAATAAATTTCAATGATTTACCTGTATTTGGCAGTGTAACTGCATATCCATTGATATTTTTAGCATTTAAAAATAAAAAAGACAACTATTATTTTCCTTATTATGATTTAAAAGAGTTACCTAAAAATAGTTTAGAAGAAAAACTAAAAACAACTCTTACACTAAATACTTCTAAATCTATTTTCATTCAAAATGAGTACAAATTTGTTGATAATTTAGTTTCAACTATTATTAGTAAAACGAAATTAAATTCAATTTCTCTTAAAGACTTTTGTGGTTTACCAATCGTTGGAGTTAAAACAGGATATAATGAAGGATTCATTACAGAATTAATCTCAGACGAATTTGTAAAATCGTACGCTTTTGGACGTGGTATCAAAAAATATCAACCGGTTAAGTCCAATTACAAAATCATATTTCCATACGATAAAGATTTTGCGGTTGCAGAATTAAAAGATGAGGAAGAAATCTTTTCGCAATTAACATCTCAAAAAGAAAAACTATCTCAAAGAGCGATTATTAAAGAAGGCTTGAAAAATGGGACAAAATGTTGGTATGAATATCAACAAGTAAACAAATCACTATCCTATAATAATGAGTACATTGTTTATCCAAATGTTTCTTTGGGAAATAATTTTACTCTATCACAAAATGCTGTTATTGATATGACTGCATTCATAATTAAATCAAATAGTCGCTATTTACTATCAATACTCAATTCCAGATTAATAGCCTTCCTAATGAATATTTGGAGCATAAGCCGAAGAGGTGGTTATCTTGAATACAAAGTGCAATATGTTGAGAAGATTCCAATAAAAAATATTTCCATAACCGCCCAACAACCTTTCATCACTTTAGTAGATCAAATTTTAGAAGCCAAACAACAAGGAAATGACACCACTGATTTAGAAAAACAAATTGATGATCTGGTTTATGAATTATATGGCATTACAGAAGAGGAAAAGAAAGTGATAGAAAGGAATTGAACTGCCGGAAGATAAAGGTTGCCAACTTTCAAAAGATTGGCAACCCTGATCTTCACAACAAAAATTGTTTAAATTTACTCAAACAAAAAAAATGAAAAGTGCACTTCAGTTAGAGGTTACCTTTGACCAGGTTCTTGATTTGGTAAGAAAATTACCAAGGCAAGAAAAAATAAGGTTAACCAAAGAATTGGAAAGAGAAGGAATTGAAACAAAATTATCCCGCCTTTTGAAAACTTTCAAGGCCAGGGATATAAGTCTGAAAACAATCAATGAAGAAGTTGAAATGGTAAGACAGAAAATATATGAAAGCAAAAAGCATTAAGGTCATTTTTGATACTAATGTTTGGATAAATTTTCTTATCGGAAAACGGCTTGCTTCCATAAAAGAATATATTATTTCCGGTCAAATAACCATCATTATCGCACCGCAACTTTTAATCGAAATAAAGGAAGTAACCGGCAGAGAAAAGCTCAAAAAATATTTCCCCAAAGAAAGTGTAGATGAATTGATTGAACTGTTAGAAACTATTGGAGAGTTAATAGAAATTGAGCCCGTTCATTTCATCAACCGCGACCCGAAAGACAATTTTTTATTAGACCTGATAGACTCTTCCAAAGCCGATTATTTGGTTACCGGCGACAAAGATCTATTGGAGCATAATCCATTTAAAACGGCAATAATAATAACGCCAGCTAATTTTGAAAAGATATTTTAGTCGCTTCTTTACTTTTAGTCAATCAAATTTCAGAAGCCAAACAGCAAGGAAAAGATACCCCGGACTTAGAAAAACAAATAGATGATCTGGTTTATGAATTATATGGCATTACAGAAGAGGAAAGGAGAGTGATAGAAGGGAATTGATTAAATTCTCAAACGAATGAGACGGCAAATTGTATCGGTTATCTTTTCCATTTTAACTGTATTAAGAACACCAATATTTTGAAGAAAGGTTAACTTATCTGCAGTAGCACCGGCCTCTTTTTTGAACAGGTCAAATCAAAAAATGGGAACTGAATAATAACAACCCTGCCGGTTAAAGATGTTTCCATGCTTCATCTTCTTCAGTGGTTAACCAATCTTTTGAGAGGGATTGTTCAGAAAGAAGCATTGAACTTCTATCCGTTATTTTATTTTTACTTTTAAATTCAAGGAAACGTAAATATTCAATCACTTCGATTAAATAGGTATCCGGCAATTGTTCCAGATAGTGCTGAATTTTTTCTTTGTTTTCAATTAACATACCTCCAAATTAATTAAAATTTTGAAAGGATAAACTTAAAAAAAACTGGCTGAATTAAATCTTACCAAATTTCAGAAGCTACACAACAAGGAAAAGCAACCACTGATTTAGAAAAACAAATTGATGATTTGGTTTATGAATTATATGGCATTACAGAAGAGGAGAGAAGAGTGGTAGAAGGAAATTGACAGTTTTAAAAGTTGCTAACTTTTTGAAAGTTGGCAACCTTTAGAACTAAAAAAAGTAAATTTGTTTAAAACAACCCAACATGACTACAATCGCCATCCGGAAAAAATTAGCTGATTATATGAAAGTGGCTGAAGAAACAAAAGTGAAAGCAATGTATGCACTTTTAAAAGATGAAATAGACCAAGAGAAATCGGTATATTCAGAAGATTTTAAAAAAGAATTGGACCGGCGTTATGCCTATTATAAAAGTGGTGGTAAAATGGTAAGTGCAAGAGAAGCTGATAAACAAATCAATGCTATTTTACAAGGCCGCAATAAGTAGATAATGTACCCATTTATTTATTCGCCTGTTGCTTTAATTGAATATAAAGATGCCGTTACCTGGTACAAAGAACGTAGTGCAAAAGCGGCTGAAGATTTTGTAAAACAAGTCAAAGAAAAATTAGATAAGATTTGTCATTCGCCCTTTCGTTATCCTGAAACCTACAACCATTTCAGAGAAACATTGCTAAAAAAATATCCCTATTCCCTTATCTATTCTGTTGATGAAAATAAAAAGATGATTATTGTAACTTCTGTATTTCACCACAAAAGAAATCCAAAAAGAAAGTTCATAAAAAAGTAGAGGATATAATTTCACTTAAACCTGGCTTATGACATATATATTTACTGAAGAGAAGTCTAAAGTAATTGAACAAGACTAAAGCTAAAATTATGAGTGTAGTTATTACCATTATTTCAAAAAATGCTATCAGGAATATTCACGGCTTGCTGATAGATTTACAAAGTAAAACGCCTGGCATGCTTTATCAGTTTGGGGAAGATGAAAGCAAGTATGCACCAGGATTCCAGCCGGATGTATATGCATGGATTCATCAAAAATCCACACGCTATCTTGATTGGAGCAGTGAAAGAGTGAGCCATGATAATTGGCATTACGAAGTTCGCGTACCGGTGTGCAGTAACTGCATCGTTTGGGAACTGGCTTTTGCATTAATTGAAAAAATAGCAGTAGAAACAGAAGGTGTTATTTATAATGAAGAAATGAATGAAGAAGATGATGAGAGGATGGATTTAAAAGCATTGGAAGAATGGAAAGCGGATTTCTCTTGTTTGGATCATTTAAAAAGAGAATTGGAAACAACGCTTTCTTTATCTGAATTTAAAGGAGATGTTACCATTTTTGGAACTCACTGTCCGTTTACTTTCAACAAAAATATTAATAGAGAATTAAAAGCCAAAAAATCACCTTCAAAAGAATTTGAAAAAAGAATGCTACAGTTACAGAATGCTTATTTAGACGAAGCTTATACTCAGGCTGCTGATGCGCTGATTACAAGCGGAGTAAACTCAAAAGAATATAAAGCAAAGTTTTGTAGTGGTATTCCTTTTCAATTAATAATTAATGATAAGGTAGATTATATTGTTTTTTCAAAACCGGGTACGGAAGATGTATTCCTGGTTCCTGCAAAAAAAGTGAGAGAGGTAATGCCTGAAAATTGTTTTTTTGATGAATATAGTTTCTATGTAAGCAATTCAAGCTTTGCAATGTGGAATAGCATTATGGAGAAGGCGGCATTAGTGAGGGAAGAGATTTGAATAATCTGCTGTTTACAAAGGTTGGAAACTTTTAAAAAGTTGACAACCTTTATCCTCATCAAATCCCATACTTCCTTTTCACCTCTCTGTCACTTTCTCTCGTTTTAATGGTTTCTCTTTTATCGTAAATCTTTTTTCCTTTACCCAGGCCGATTTCCATTTTGGCAAAGCCCTTTCCGGTGATGAATATCTTTAAGGGAACAATGGTATATCCTTTCTCTTTTATTTTATTTTCGAGCTTGCGCAATTCTTTTTTGTGCAGCAATAGCTTGCGTTCCTGCATAGGCTCGTGATTGTAGATGGTGCCAAAGTTATATTCTGAAATGTGCAGGCTTTTTACAAATAGTTCTCCTTTATTAAAGATGCAATAGCTGTCGTTGAAACTTGCTTTGCCCGCGCGAAGTGATTTTATTTCGGTACCGGACAATACCATGCCCGCAATATATTTTGCTTCAATATTGTATTCATAATAGGCTTTGCGGTTACTTATATCCACTTCTTAAAATTAGGAATTAAAAAATTAGGAGTTAAGAGTTAAGGATGATAAATAAAAGCCTGCTGACCGGTACCTAACTTCACCTCCATTAATTCTTAAATAAAATCATTAACTGGGTAAGCCTTTCTTTTAGGTCTTTTCGTGAAATAATGAAATCGAGGAAGCCATGTTCCAATAAAAATTCGCTGCGCTGAAAGCCAGGTGGCAAATCCTTTTTGATGGTTTCTTTAATTACCCGTGGCCCGGCAAACCCAATGAGCGCGCCGGGTTCACCCATTATTATATCTCCTAGCATGGCGAAAGAAGCTGTGGTGCCTCCAAAAGTAGGATCGGTACAAAGTGAGAAATAAGGGATCTGTGCATCGGAAAGAAGTGAGAGCTTACCTGCAGTTTTGGGTAATTGCATTAATGAAAAGGCACTTTCCATCATTCTTGCCCCACCGCTTTTACTGATGATTAAAAGTGGCATTTTATGCTTGAGGCAATAATCGCAGGCACGCGAAATCTTTTCTCCCATTACACTTCCCAGGCTTCCACCTATGAATTCAAAATCCATGCAGGCAATCACAATATCCATTTCACTTACTTTGCCATGCGCTACGGTAATAGAATCATGGATGCTTGATTTGGCATACGTTTCCTTTAATCTTTGTGAATAGGATTTCAGATCCACGAAACCCAGGAAGTCAATAGATTTTATATTCGCAAATAACTCGTGGTGGCTGTCATTGTCAAAAACAATTTCGAAATATTCCGCGCTGCCAATGCGATGATGATATTCGCATTGGGGGCAGACAAATAAATTTTCTCTGAGTTCAGTAACGGTGCAGGTATAGCGACACTGAGGGCATTTTGTCCATAGCCCATCAGGCGCTTCTTTTTTATCTTTGGTAGAAGTGGTAATTCCCTTTTTGATCCGGCGAAACCACCTGCGTTTGGTTTCTTCGGCCTCGCCTTCTTCGCCTGCAAGATTGGCATCAAAATCTTCTTCTTGTTTCATTTACTATTTTTAAGTAGTTGGTAGCTAAAACTGTAATCCTGAATTCCTAAGTTTTTTGTTACACGAATTAAATACTCAGTCTTTGTATTCTTTAATTCCCAATTCCTGATTCCTAGTTCTTATGCTACGGTAACACTCTTATCCAAATAAACGTCCTGGGTGGCATTCAATAATTCAATACCCTCTTTCAACGGTTTCTGGAATGCTTTTCTTCCCATGATCAATCCCATTCCACCGGCTCGTTTATTAATCACCGCGGTAGTTACTGCATCCGCAAAGTCCGAAGCGCCTTTACTTTCACCACCACTATTTATTAAACCGATTTTACCGCTATAGCAATTTAATACCTGGTACCGGCACAAGTCAATTGGGTTGTCGGAGGTTAAATTTTCGTAAACCAACGGCGATGTTTTTCCATACTTTACGGCAGTGTAGCCCCCATTATTGGTAGCCATTTTTTGTTTGATGATATCTGCCTGTAAGGTAACGCCGAGGTGATTTGCCTGGCCGGTAAGATCAGCGCTGGTGGAGTAATCCACGCCATTTACTTTAAACGCATTGTTACGGGTATAGCACCATAAAATAGTACACATGCCTAGTTCGTGAGCAAGTGCAAAGGCTTCACTTACTTCCTGTAGCTGGCGGGTACTTTCATCACTTCCCCAATACACGGTGGCTCCCACGCCAACAGCGCCCATGTTGTAAGCGGTTTCTACTGAGCCAAAC
>JBDSOE010000190.1:0-9592 GCA_039915005.1 Ginsengibacter sp. | reverse complement strand
AAGATGGTTTTTACAAAGCCAGCTTTCTGCAATTTATTCTTGATGAAAGCAACCTCAAAAAAGAAGTGCTGGGCAGAATTGATCTGCGAGATATGAACGCCTGGGTAGAGGTTGACAAATCAGCGGCCCCTAAGATGATAAAAAGCCTCGACGGAAAAACACATAACGGCCGCCATATAAGAATGAATGAAGCAGATTGTGGAGGAAGCAGAAGGCAACTTAACCATGGAAGGACGCGCATTCCTATTAGAGACAGGAGATAATTCTATCGGTATCCCCTTACCGGGTTTTTATTTTAAATCTTTAAAGGCAATAGGTTCCGGGACTTTATTTTCTACCGGATTGGTGCTCTTTAAATAAGCAAAGATTGCGGTAACATCTTCGTCATTTAAATTACTAAATTCCTGCCAGGGCATAGGAGGAAGTATCATTCTACCGTTTTTGTCACCATTAAATTTCCCTTGTAAAATGGCTCTTCTAAACTGATCTTCAGTCCACTTGCCTATGCCGGTAGCTGAATCGCTGGTAATATTAGCAGCAAAGGAATTGCCCCATGGGCCCACACTTGCAGTAAGATCACCGATAAATAATATAAATCCATTTTTCACAACATTAGTATCTATCGGTGGCATTACTCTACTGGACGGGTAACCTGACAGACGCCTGGCCATGTCAATTTCAGGCCCATTAGCTCCCATATTTTTGGGTGAGTGACAATCATTACAACCCATAATTTTTACGAGATATTCACCATGTTTTACCAAACTTTCATTGCTGGAAAGGTTGGTAATCTCGGCCTCTTTATTGCTTTCCCCGCAAGAAAAAAGAAACGTCATTGTAATGACACCCAATAAAGATTGAATTAAAAATAGCTTTTTCATTATTTTAATTTTAAAATTTACTTCAATCATTTCATTCTGTGCCATTAACAAAACCCAATTGCCTCATCCAATGAATATTAGAAAAAAACAGGAAAAGACTTATGGTATTTTAGAGGGAAATAAAAACTTTCCACAGGAGAGAGAACAAATCTAAACAGATATTTTAAAATTAAAAAATTATTTTAAAAAATAATTTTTTCGATATACCCGTCTCAAATTTCTCCGTATTTTTTATAGTAGGCAATCAGCATAGAAATTACTTCATTATAACTTCGCATTCCTTTTGGTTGCTCATTGAGTTTTAAATACCGTCCGTACATCCAGGTGATAGCAGGCTCTATAAAGCTTTGATGAGATAAATTAAACCTTTTCCATTCCTCAATATCCTTTTTTACTCCAGCGTTTAATAAAGCAAATGATTGTTTGGATGATACCGAATCAAAATAATAAATTTCACGATTGGCATACATAAACAAATCAAGATAAGCTGAGTAATGAAATAATGTGTTAGTAGAATTTACAGCCGCAAGATAGCCGACAAAATTAGCTTCGTTCTCCTTCGCATATCCAAGCTGATGCGCCATCTCATGTGTGGTAATGTAAGGTTGCAAAAATTCAGGGACCGTAGAATTCACCTGCGCTTCGCCAGTAAATGGATTATAATATCCAGTAAAGCCCAGGTAATTTCCCATCCTGCCATAAAGGGACGACTTGATCGAAGGGTTTTGATATTGAAGAAAAGGATACATTTTTCCCGCTTCAGTATAACAAGATTCTGCAAGACGGAATATTTCTTTTTTATTGGGATAAGAGGCATTTGTCTCAATGAGCAAGATTTTGGAAGAATTTACTTTCTTCAATAAAATTTGCTGCAGCATTTTCACATCGGAAGTATCATACTCCATTTTTTGCAATTTCAATTGATAAGCTATTCCCTGGCGGTTATAGTTTAGCCCCCAAAAAATATTGAAAATGATATAGACAAAAATGAGAGTCAGCAACAAACGGAAGCCCTTTTTGAGAGCTATTTGTACAATAAATTTCCTCTTCAATATCAATCTTACATTCTTAATTATTTTCCATAAAAGCCAGCAGCCGGCTATTAAATATAAAATATCGCCCAGGCTGAAGGGAATCCATCCGAAAAGTAAACGAAGCATTTTCGAAAAGAAAAAATAAAATTTAGAGGTGTAAAAAGTTTCTACCCAATTTCTGTTAAATGAAAAGAGTCTGATGAATAAAACGAATAGAAGTGCTACCATCCATAAACTCCTATTTTGCTGAAAATATTTTTTGATGCTCATAAGAAATTATTTCCCTTCACTTAAATTTTCCAAATCGTCAAGGTCTTTTGGCCTTCCGGCTGCTTTTTTTGCTCTTAGTAAATGCTCATAATGGATCAAACGAACCGACAGGTTTTCCACTTTAACTATTTTCGATTCCTTGAAAGTATTCTCAAAGTTTAATCCTTTTACTTCTGTCATTATATCTATGCTTACCGGTGGACGGCCGAATGAAAAAACATCCAGATCTGAATTTTCTAAAAAATTAAATTGAGTCATGTCAAAAAGTGGCATCCCAAATAAATGAAAGGCTTTCTTTATGCGGTCGTAATTTTCAATTGTCTTATTTACCCAAATATCCAAATCGCCGGTAGTTCTTGAATAACCATGCAGTATCACTGAATATCCGCCCACTAAAATATATTCTACCTCATAATGATTAAGGGTTTCTATAAAATCACGGAAATCGTCATTAAAAATATTTCCCATTATTTTCTCGATCTGATTTTAAAATAAGTTCTGTCAAGTTGGGGTGGGTCATTTACCGGAAAATTATAGGCAACACTATTCAGATAATTGGCTGCTTGTAATCTTTCTTCAAGTGATTTACTTTTCCAATAACGATAATTATTGGGATTATCTTTTGTATGGTACATTTTAAAAGCAGTTCTATCTAATTTATAATCTGTCATTTATTTTTTATAAGATTTAATAAAAACTCATCCTATCTTACTTTCAGTTGGATTGTTTTCTTACGAAGTTATTATTAAAATCCGGTTCTACTTCCGTTCTAACATTCCTATAATTACTAAACCCGTTAGTGGAAATAAGAAGAATCACAAAAAATCAGTTTTTTAGTCAAAAAGATTAACTGACTTTCCTTACCTTTGCTGCCCTTTAATCTGATGTCATGGGAAACAGGCGTGAATTTGATATTCCATTTGTAGGACTAAAACCTGGAGATCATGTGTTTGATTACGAAGTGGATGATAAGTTCTTTGTAGATTTTAAGGAAACAGATATCACTAATTGCCGGGCTTCCGTAAAGCTCACTCTCCAAAAGAATACATCGTTCATGATGTTGAAATTTGAGATTAATGGCAGTGTAAACGTAATTTGTGACCGGTGCGGAAACACTTTACTAATGGATCTCTGGGACGAATTTAATCTCGTAATTAAACAAGTTGAAAATCCAGAGGAGATGAATCAGAATGAGGAAGACCCGGATATATTTTATATCTCCCGTACAGAAAGCCATCTCCATTTGGCCGATTGGATTTACGAATTTGTTATCCTCAGCATTCCTGTTCAGCGCATGTGCAGTGAAGAAGAAATGGGCGGGCCACAATGCAATAAGGAAGTACTGGCCATGCTAAAGAAAATGAAATCACAGGCAATTGAAAATAATCATCCTTTGGAAAAAGGATTGGAAAAATTTAAAAATAAACAATAATTAATAATATTTAATCTACGGTTATGCCAAATCCCAAGCGCAGACACAGTCAGCAAAGAAGTGCCAAAAGAAGAACACATTATAAAGCGGATGCTCCTACGCTGAGCATTGATACCACTACGGGCGAAACTCACGTTCGTCATCGTGCGCACACCAGCGAAGGAAAACTTTTTTATAAAGGAAAAGTAGTTGCTGAAAAAGCGCCTTCCAAAGCTTGATAAGTTTTTAACATCGTTATGAATCCAAAAATAAGTTTGAGTAACTTCAAACTTTATTTTTGGATTTTTTTGTTTAAAAATTCAGTCATTCAAAACAACCAGTGAACTGGATAGTCATTAGCATCACTGATAATTTTAGGTAAAATGAATATAGCATTGGACATGATGGGTGGCGATTTCGCACCTCTCGAAGCGATAAAAGGCGTAAAGCTCTTTTTAAAAGAAAGAGCGGCAAATGTGCATCTTACTTTAATAGGCGACGAATCTAAACTAACGCCTTTGCTGCAGGAGTATGAAGTAAGTCAAAATAATATTACCCTCATTCATGCAGAGCAGATAATAGAAATGAATGAGCATCCTACCAAAGCTTTAAAAGAAAAACAACAATCTTCTATTGCCCTCGGATTTCATTTATTAGCCGCATCAAAAGTGGATGCCTTTATCAGCGCCGGAAACACAGGCGCCATGCTCGTTGGCGCATTGTACAGCATTCAGGCAATCAAAGGTGTATCACGCCCTGCTATCGGCGCTTATCTTCCAAGAGAAAACGGCCAGCTTTCTTTGCTAATAGATGTTGGATTAAATGCGGATTGCAAACCCGAGAACTTGTCCCAGTTTGCCATTTTAGGATCTTTATTCGCCGAGCATATTCTCAACCATAAAAATGCACGCGTAGCTTTAATTAATGTGGGCAGTGAAGAGGGAAAGGGAAATTTACTTTGCCAGGCCGCTTATCCTTTGCTGAAGGGAAATAGCCACATCAACTTTGTAGGAAATGTGGAAGGCCGCGATATTTTAATGGATAAAGCCGAAGTATATGTGTGCGATGGCTTTACGGGAAATATTTTATTAAAATTTGCCGAATCATTTTATGACCTTATTCAAAAAAGAAAAATTGAAGATGAATATTTCAATCGTTTCAATTTCGAAAAATACGGTGGAGTTCCTGTTCTGGGAGTTAATAAACCCGTAATCATAGGGCATGGCATTTCCGGTGCGGAAGCCTTCAGCAATATGATTGAAATGGCAGAAAAGATGATTGAAAATGATTTTATTAAAAAAATTAAAAATAACTTTTTGTAAAGGCCGGGGGTGAAATGCAATAAGCCTGCATTTCATAATTTTCAGGTCCCATTCTCCTCACACATTTTTTTCTGTAGTAATTTTCAGGTCGAATCATTAACCTCATGGCATTGCACGGAAAATATTTATTATTATTTTTTCTTACAAGCATTTTTTTCTTAATGCACTTTTCATTATGGGCACAAACCGATACCCTAATTCCAGCCAAAACAAACAAGACCGGGCAAAGTTTATTCGGCAAAATGATCAGCAACTTCAAAAAGGATAGCACAGAAGTGGATGTGGATAATATTATAAAAACAAACGACCAGGCTTACAATAAATATAAAGGGCTTATCATCAGGAATATTATCATTAAAAGAGTACCCTTCGGCATTCCAATTAAAGACACCTCCCAAAAACTGGTAACTACTCTAACCAAAGTTGCTAATGATTTGCATCACCTTACCAAAACACAGGTAATTCGTAACAACCTTTTTTTTAAAAATAATGATGTAATACAACCTTACCTGATGGCCGACAATGAAAGGTTCCTGCGCCAGTTGCCCTACTTGCAGGATGCAGGATTTGTGGTGGTGCCCATAGCTCCTGGTTCCGATTCAGCAGATGTGATTGTAATGGTAAAAGATGTCTTTTCTCTTGGCGGGGCTATAGGCTCTCTTGGCTTATTGCAAAGCCAGGTAGAAATGCGTGAAGACAATTTTGCCGGAAGCGGAAACGCCGCGGTATTATTTGCACTTTACGATGAAAAGAGAAAAAACAATTTTGCTTTTGGCGGAGAATATTTGCGAAGAAATATTGGCGGTAGCTTTATTGATGGAAATATAGGTTACCAAAGCTTTTCCAATTCATTGCCCGGCCCCAAAGATGAAAATCTTTATTACCTCAATCTGGTAAAACCACTTATAAACCGGTATATGAAATGGACCTATGAATTAGATGCTTCGTATCATGTCACCTCAAACCACTACGCATCCGATTCAGTTTATCAATCTGATTTCCGTTATCGTTTTTATAACCTGGAAGCCTGGGCCGGATACAATATAAACGCAAAGGATTTCACGATGCAGGAAGAATCAAAGAAGCTAAGAAAACTAATAGGCCTGCGTTTTATCCATACAAAATTTCAGGAAACACCATCCGTGTATTCTTCCCTATACAATTGGCGGTATGCAGATATAATGGGCTTACTCGGTACGCTTACTTTTTATCGTCAGAACTTTTATAAGACTCAATATATTTATGGCTTTGGCAGAAATGAAGATATACCTGAAGGCCTTCTTCTCAGCCTCACATCTGGCTATACTATTAAAAGAAATCAATCGCGGCCCTTTGTGGGATTCAATTACGAAAGATACCAGTACAACAAGAAAGGAAATTATCTGGGCTATACACTTCGTGCAGAAGGGTATTTAAATAAAAAAAGTATTGAAGACATCAATCTTTTGGTTGCCGTTAATTATTTTGACCATTTAAAAGCAATGGGTAACAAATGGAAGCAGCGCTTTTTTCTCAACCTCGATGCGGCACAACAAATAAATACGATTTTAAATGAGCCTTTATACATCAACAGTAAGTTTGGATTACCCGAATACGGCAATAATTCAATCGGAGGAACTTTGCGCGCAACAGCCAAAGTGGAATCTGTATTTTTTAGTCCCTGGTCGCTGGCGTCGTTTCGATTCGCCCCTTTTGTATTTAGTAACTTAAGTGTTTTTTCCCCTTACGTTTCAAAAACAAAAGTTTATACCTCTGTGGGTGGTGGCATCAGAACCCGGAATGAAAGTTTTATATTCGGAACCATAGAAGCAAAAGGATTTTATTTCCCTCAAAAGAATTTTCACCAATCGCATTTCAGCATAGAATTATCAACCAATGTAATTTTTAAATACAATTCACAATTTGTAAAGAAGCCAAATTTTATTGAGATCAATTAAAAATAAAAATCCGGAAAATAAAATTCATAATCATTGGATACAAGGTTGTCAACCTTTACGACAATTTTGAATATCTTGTAAAGAAATTATTCCAATTGAAAATCATTTTCCACCGATATTTTGAATTGGTTTTCTGGGGTACGTCCCTCCTTTTGATGGCGTTCATGAGCCCCGGAACAGATCCGCATTATTCCTTTTGCTTTTTTAAATTCATAGGAATTCATTTTTGCCCCGGCTGCGGCATAGGCCATTCCATCAGTTATTTATTTCATGGAAATATCGGCGAATCTCTATCAACGCATCCGCTTGGAATTTTTGCTGTAATAATTATTTTATCAAGAATTTACAAACTTTCATCTCTTCATATTTTTTCAAATTTAAAAATCAATGATCATGGAATACGGAAATAATTTTAACAGCATCAACCCGGTTATCTTAAAATATCTTTATGACGTAACTCCTGAAGAATTGGTAACCATAAATTCAAGAACCAAAGATTTTAATAATGATGAGATTACCCAGTTCTGCATGATCTACCGGTCTAAAAGAAAAGATGCACAATTGATCCTCATTTTATGCCTTATTGGGTTGGTTGGAGTGGCCGGCATCCATCGTTTTATAATAGGCCATATAGGTATGGGTATTCTCTATTTTTTCACGGCGGGGCTATGCTTTATAGGTACCATTGTTGACGCCATAAATTATAAAGATCTTGCCCTGGAGTACAATAGCAAAATGATAGTAGAAACCCTGTCTATGCTGAATATGATAAGATAAGTATCGTTAAATATTAATGCAGTTTTTTATCAGTTTTTCAAAAATTATTTATCCATTGTTTGTATAAATGCGTTTTTCATTTTGCTTTATTTTACCATTGGTATCTCCACTAAAACCTTTCAAAAAAAAATGACCCGCATATAGCGAGTCATTCCATTTTTTTTACAAAAAATTATTTCACCATAAAGGATACTTTCTTATTTCCCCACAACAAATTAACTTCTCCTTTCTTACTGATTGTAAAAGTAACTTTTTCTGAAGAGGGATTGGCCTCTGTGGCTTTTGCTTTTACCCGCAATATATCTTCTTCCATTTTGTAATCGAAAGCGCCCCATTGTTTCCACGTTTTATTAAAAATTACGGTTACTTCATTCCCGTTAAAAATGGTAAAAAATCCATATTTCCCTGCAGGCAAAGCAGCGCCATTAACGGTTACCGCTTTATCTGTTTCAAAAACAGTGGCTTCATTGGCACCGGTTCTCCATACTTTTCCTTCCATAGGCTCTATGTCTTTTCCAATCGTTCTTCCTTTAATAGAAGGCTGACTATAATCAATAGTAATCGTAGCACCGCTGGCAATTTTTTGAGTTACAGTAGCAGGAGGGCTTGGCCTCTTAGATTTATCTTCGGCAGGTTTTTGTGCACTCAACTGGGTGGTAAATAAACCCGCGAGTACCAACATTGAAATCAATTTTTTCATTGTAATTTTTTTTAAGTGAAAGAGTTTACATTTAAACAAACACCGAACCAAAATTAATGAAATAGATCTGATGGGTTTCATAAAATTATACATCCCGGAATAAGATTTCTTTTTATTTTGGATAACAAGGTCTATAAAAGAAATTTACATAACAGAAGATAAAAGAATTATTTTAGTCGCCAAAAAATAATAAAATGTGGCACCCCGATTTCAATCTATTCCCCGAAATACAAACCGAAAGACTCCTCCTGCGCAAGATGGTAAGTGAGGATATTAATGAAATATTTATCCTCCGTTCCAATGAAGAGGCAATGAAGTATATTGATAAGGACCTGGCCACTACTATAAATGATGCCGAGATATTTTTTAACCGTATCAATGAAGCAGCAAATGCCAACACCGGGATTACATGGGCCATTTCCTTGAAAGAAAGGCCGGGTAAAATGATTGGCAGCATAGGTTTCTGGCGTCTAATAACAGAGCATTACCGGGCCGAAATTGGTTATATGCTTCATCCATTTTTTTGGAGAAAGGGCATCATGAAAGAAGCGCTTGTAGCGGTGATAGATCATGGATTTAACGTAATGCCTTTGCACAGCATAGAAGCCCAGATCAATGCCGGGAATACAGCATCCGCCAATATCCTGGAGTCGGTTGGCTTTATCAAAGAAGCTTATTTTAAAGAAAACTATTTCTTCCATGGCACTTTTAGCGATACCATTGTTTATTCAAAATTAAAGTCCGGCACTCATGAAATCACCGGCATGTGATTTCACTTCATCTGATAAAAAATAAATAACCATTCTATTTTTGGAATGCGGCTAACAATTCAATTATATTTGCAAACATTTTTGATTCTTCAATGCCTTTTACAAAACCATCACAAAGAGTTAAAAAGAGTTAATTATTTTTGGCCTTAACCGGCCCCGTAGCTCAGTGGATAGAGCAACAGCCTTCTAAGCTGTTGGTCACACGTTCGAATCGTGTCGGGGTCACTTCTTCTCATTTTTGAAATTTTATATTTTCAAAAAAACCGATCCTTACACCATAATTTTACCTCAGTTTGACTCAACCCGGCATTTATAAAAAAGACGCTATGAACGTTCAAATGGAATCCACCTGGAAAGAATCATTAAAGGAAGAATTTAGTAAACCTTATTTTGAGCAGCTTGCTTTATTTCTTAAAACTGAGAAAGCCTTAGGAAAAACTATTTATCCTCCGGGCAACCTGTTTTTTAATGCTTTTGAAAAAACTCCTTT
>JBDSOE010000078.1:0-3223 GCA_039915005.1 Ginsengibacter sp. | reverse complement strand
CCGGATTCTAAAATGTCCTTAATCTTATCAACATA
The DNA here is from genome assembly GCA_039915005.1 of Ginsengibacter sp. Classification (GTDB taxonomy): domain Bacteria; phylum Bacteroidota; class Bacteroidia; order Chitinophagales; family Chitinophagaceae; genus Ginsengibacter. Next base: position 3,188 of record JBDSOE010000078.1, on the reverse strand, counting down.
AAGCTGTAAAGTCTGATGCTTATTGTTCGGTGCAAGTAATACAATAAATTTAATTTTCACTTTATCTAAATTCTGCTGATTTTTCAGATTTTTGTCCGGGGTAATAAATACATCAAATCCATTAAACGCCGCTAATCCCAAAAGTTCGCCATTTTTTTCCCTAGCCATTTTCATATCTCGAACAGTTTTTACTTCAAACGCTTCGCCGAAATCTAACTTTAGTTTGGCAGGTATATTTTCATCAAGTAAAATTCTCATCAAGTATCTTTTCAGTTGTAATTGACTTTCCAGCCATCTTCAAAACCTGAATAGCAAATTCTCTATTTACAGAAGGAAAATTTTCTAAAAACTCATCCAGCCTTTCTCCGGATTCAATGTAGTCAAACAAAGCCTGAACAGGAACACGGGTACCGGTAAAAACCGGTGTGCCGCCCATTGTTTCAGGATCAATGTTTATGGGGCCGTAGTTCATAATGAATCGTTTTGCTCAAAATTACCAAATGTTTTAATGAACATCTTTTACTAAAATTATCTTTCAAATTGGTCAAATTCCTTTTCACATTTTCCATTTATACTTCACAATTTCACGGATACATTAGAAAGAATTTTGAAGAAAAATTGAAGAGATACTGAAAGGCATAAGAGGAATGAAAAATTAAATAAAAGAATTTTAAAAAATCCTTTTAATTCGTGTCTAAAATCCGGGGTCTAAAATTTGGTGTTTATCATCTTATTATATTTGCATCCTTATGGCAAACGAAACCAACAACTTTAGTGAAATCATCGCGCATTGTAAAGAGTACGGATATATTTTTCCTTCCAGCGAAATTTACGACGGATTAAGCGCGGTGTATGATTACGGTCAAAACGGCGCTCAATTAAAAAAGAATATCCGCGATTACTGGTGGAAAAGTATGACCCAGCTGCGCGAAAATATTGTGGGTATTGATGCGGCTATCTTTATGCATCCGCTTACCTGGAAAGCAAGCGGGCATATTGATAATTTCAGCGATCCGATGATTGATAATAAAGACAGCCAAAAACGCTATCGTGTGGATCATTTAATAGAAAGCCACGCTGAAAAACTGGCGCTTGAAGGAAAGAAAGAAGAAGAATTTGCATTGCTGAAATCAATGGATGCGCTATTGACAAAAGATGATTTTGAAGGATTAAAAAAATTAATTGATGATAATAATATAAAATGTGCCGTTAGTGAAACCTGCAACTGGACAGAGGTACGCCAGTTCAACCTGATGTTCAATACCCAATTGGGCAGCGTGGAAGGCGACACAGATATTATTTACCTGCGCCCCGAAACTGCACAAGGAATTTTTGTAAATTTCCTGAACGTACAAAAAACCGGAAGAATGAAAATCCCTTTTGGTATAGCACAAACAGGAAAGGCTTTCAGAAATGAAATTGTGGCGCGTCAATTCATTTTCAGGATGCGCGAATTTGAGCAAATGGAAATGCAGTTTTTTGTACGCCCCGGCACCGAATTGCAGTGGTATGAATATTGGAAAGCTGAAAGATTGAAATGGCATGAAAGCCTTGGAATTCCGGCAGAAAAACTTCGCTATCACGATCATGTGAAACTGGCACATTACGCCAACGCCGCTGTGGACATAGAATTTGAATTTCCTTTTGGATTTAAAGAATTAGAAGGCATTCATTCTCGCACCGATTTTGATTTAAAACAACACCAGGCGCTCAGCAAAAAGAAACTACAATATTTCGATAACGATCTGAAAGAAGATGGCAAACCTTATGGAAATTATATTCCCTATGTGGTGGAAACTTCCGTTGGTTTGGACCGCCTCTTTCTTACAATCATCTCCATGTCTTATGCTAATGAAAAATGGACAAAAGAAGATGGCACTGAAGACAGTCGCGTTGTTTTAAGAATTCCTGCAAAGATTGCACCTTATAAATTGGCTATTCTTCCCTTGGTAAAAAAAGATGGTTTGCCCGAAATTGCCAAACAATTATCAAAAGAATGCAAAGAAAGTTTTCATACTTTTTATGAAGAAAAAGACAGCATTGGTAAGCGTTATAGAAGAATGGATGCAATAGGAACTCCATTTTGTGTAACGATAGACCATCAGACAAAAGATGATGATACAGTTACTATCAGGTATAGAGATACGATGACACAGGAAAGAATTGCTTTAGCTGATGTAAAGAAACTGGTGAGTGAGAAAATCGGATAGTTACCTTTATCTTTTCTCCTGATAAAAAATGGATGAATCAAATATTATATTGTTGATAGAGAAATTTAATTCTCCGCAGTTATCAAAAAAAAATTGATTTTGATAAGTTCAACCAGTTTGCGATAGCTATCATTCTACACTATTGGAGGAAGTACTTTACCTAATTCTTAATACGCTTTTTTCTCCAGCAACCCCGCCAGTTCCACCACTGCTTTATTGGCTTTGGAAGTGCCATTGATATGATGAGGAAGTATAGAAACCCCATTAAAAATATTGTAATGAAGCGTTAGAAAATGCTTCTTGTATTTGAAATCCCAACAGAGGGTATCTGCATCATCTACCTGGTTTATAAATTTTACTTTTAGCTCATCGCTTAGCGTTACCGCAATAGCATAAAATTTTGAAATGCCGCAATTGTCGTCTATTACAGCTTCTGTGCCGCCAAAATTTGTTTTTAAATGATAACACATACAGGTTGGTTTTGGTGATAAAAGAGTTGGTTTATTTTTTAATTTCTAAACTTACCGGCTTTTTTTGAGGCTTTAATAGCGCCCTGGTCTCCTGATAAAATTCTTTCAGCACCAACGTTTTTCCCATTAGTAGGGCATCCGTATTTTTCTCTCTTTTGAAAAACGAAGCATCCGGAAAACATCCAGCAACAAACCACGGCAATTACTATTTTTTTCATGTTAGCCTATTGACCCAATCTTCTAATTTATTGACGATTGTTCATTGACAATTCACCACTCAATTTTTATACCACCCTGCATACATTACATAATTAGCAGCGATCCGTTCAATTTCTCCTTTTATTAATTCCTGCGAAATGTCTTTTATCTTTCTGGCAGGCACACCTGCATAAATACTTCCCGGCTCTACAATTGTTTTTTCCAATACCACGGCTCCGGCTGCAATGATGCTGTTACTCCCTATTTTGGCATTGTCCATTATAATAGCCCCCATACCTACCAGCACATT
>JBDSOE010000072.1:0-3586 GCA_039915005.1 Ginsengibacter sp. | reverse complement strand
GAACTCACCACGGATGAATCCGCCTTATTGATAGGAATGCTCAGCGGGCCGGGACAATACGATCCGGTACGGCACCCTGATGCCGCATTGGCAAGAAGGAACCTGGTCATAGATCGGATGGTTACTAACGATGCAATTACCGCTTCCACTGCGGTTATGCTCAAAAAAAGGTCTCTCGGTATCAAGTATAAAAAACTGGATGAAAACATGGGTATCGCTCCTTATTTTCGTACCGTATTAACCAAAAGATTAATTGAGTGGTGTAAGGCACATAAGGATCCCAAGACAGGAAATAATTACGATCTCTATCGTGATGGCTTAAAAATTTATACCACTATTGATCCTAAAATGCAATTGTATGCCGAGGAAGCCGTGGTAAAACATATGACCTCCATGCAAAAAACCTTTAACCGCCAATTAGGCAAAAATGTATGGAAGGGCCAGGAAGCCATTCTTAACAGGGCAATGAAAGACAGTGACCGGTGGAGATACTTGAAAGAAGAAGGAGCCACCGATGAGGCCATTAAAGAATCGTTCACTGTTCCCGTAAGTATGAAAGTATTTGCATGGAATAGTAAACGGGAAACGGATACTGTGATGACTCCTATTGATTCTATTAAATACTTCAAACAAATGATGCAGACCGCTTTTTGCGCCATAGACCCCATAACCGGGGAAGTAAAAGCATGGGTAGGCGGCATAGATTTCAAATGGTTCAAGTATGATCACGTAACCACCAACAGGCAGGTGGGTTCCACTTTTAAACCCCTATTATATACGCTCGCCATTACAGATGCAGGGCTTACTCCCGATAGTTACATAGGAGGTAAATCAATTACCCTGGCCAACAAAACCATTTCAGGTGGTGGCGGAACCATGGCGTATTGCCTTGCCAAATCCATAAATGTAGCGGCTTACGATCTGATGAGCCGCATAGGGCCTAAGAAAACAGCAGAATTCGCCCACTTGTGCGGTATCAAAAGTAATATTCCTATAGTTCCTTCTATTGCCTTAGGATCGGCAGATATTCAATTGATTGAAATGCTGAGAGCTTACACGATGTTTCCCAATCGCGGTTTTAATACTGAACCCGTTTATCTCAACCGGATAGAAGACAGGAACGGAAACGTATTGGAATCTTTCCAGGCAGAATCAAAACAGGTGATTAGTGAAGTGGATGCTTACACCATGTACAGAATGATGCAGGGAGTAGTTGACTTTGGAACCGGGCATGGCATGCGCGACAGGTTTAATATCCAAAGCCAGATGGGAGGCAAAACCGGCACCACCAATGATAATACGGACGGATTGTTTATTGGTTACACGCCACAACTTCTTGCCGGTGTGTGGGTAGGCTGCGATGATCCTTTTTTAAGAATAAGACAAACCTACGGAGGTAATGAAATGGCTATGCCTGAGTTCGCCTATTTTATGCAAAAGGTATATGCCAATAAAGAACTGGGAATAGACCCAAAGGCAGAATTTGAAAAACCTTCACAACTTAATAACGACCCTATTTATGCCGATCAGAATTTTGCTTCTATCGTTCAGCACGGAGAAGGAAATGATTTTTCGGAAGAGCATGGAAATGGTGACGCAGGAGATTATGCAGCCCCCACCGACGTGCCCGTGGAATCTGATTTTGGTAAAGAAAAAGCCATTACTAAAGAGGAAGAAAAAAAGCCTATCGGGCCCGTAAACTACATGCCGAGGAAAGACACCTCTAAACCATCGGAAAGAAATCTGGATAAGAAAAATAAGAATGAGCCGGCAGGGAATAGCAATAAAAAACCTGCACCCAAAGCAGTGATGCCGAAGAGCGAGTATTAATGATTAGAATAGTAAAAGTAAAGTGCAAAAATCAAAACTATAACCAGAATTATCCCTACCCCGATAATAAATTAGTGCAGTTCTTTCCTTAAAGGAGGTATGCCCTCTTTACGAAGTTCAGGGCTTCCGAATATTTGTAATCATTTTCATTTTCGTGTTTTTCCATTTTTAAATTATTTACTAAAAACTTTCAATAAATACCTATGCCAGAAAAATCTCTTAACTAATTACCAATCGGTCGCATTATGTATATTTATTCAATTATTTTTTAAAGCAAAAAAATATTTTAAAATTTTTACTGATGAAAACAAAAGTCCTAAAAACAATATTTCTATTATTATTTATTTCCGGGAGCGTAAGCTTATTATATGCATGGGGCTCATGGGGGCATAAGCACATCAGCCATGCCGCTGTTTTTGCGCTGCCTGAAAGTATGCGTCCCTTCTATTATAATCATATTGATTTTATTACAGAAGGCGCTGTGGTACCCGATTTGAGAAAATATGTTATCAATGATAAAAATGAAGGTCCCCGGCATTTTGTGGATATTGAAGACTTTGGAAATATACCGGTAAACGCTTTCCCGAAAACTACTAAAGAAGCCTACGCCCAATACGACAGTGCTTTTTTAAACAAGACCGGATATCTTCCATGGTATATTCAAAATCTTACTGAAAAACTAACGCAAGCATTTAAGAAGAAAAGTAAATCCGAAATACTTTTTATATCTGCGGAGTTGTCGCATTATGTGGCCGACGCTCACATGCCTTTGCATACCTCTTCCAATTACGACGGTCAAAAAACCAATCAAAAAGGAGTACATGCTTTATGGGAATCCATGCTTCCCCAAATTTTTGGCGATAAATATAATTTTAAAACCGAACCGGCAAAATACATCAGCGATATTCCGGCAGCAACCTGGAGCATCATCGCTCAATCTCATTCATTGGTGGACACACTTTTAACCATAGAAAAAAAAGTGAGAAATCAATTCTCAGTAGGAAACAGGTATAAGAAAGACAGCGCCGGAAAAACGGTTATGTTTTATAATTCACCCGTTTTCTCTGATGAATATGCCAGGCAGTTTCATACGGAATTAAACGGAATGGTGGAGCAACAGTTAAGGCTTTCCATATATAATGTAGCCTGTTTCTGGTACACTGCATGGGTCAATGGTGGCAGCCCGGATCTTATTTCAATGGATGATCCTCAACTTACTAAGCAGACACGTAAAAATTACAAACGTGAATTGAAAGCATGGAATAACGGCAAGGTGCTAAATCTTTCAGGCGAAAGAGAATAAATACCCTGGTATTTTAATGGATGTTTAAAGCGGGAAATGCAGGAGGCAAGTTAAGACAAAGAATGGGTAAAATATTAGAAGTAAGACATAATATTACCTGCGCAGGACATAATCAAAATAGTTATAGATACCTCAACGGATTACGACGCGAGTTTTTGATATAATTTTTGATGTTCATCCAGAAAGCAAAGAAGAGATAAAATATTATGGGCGAGCCCAGGGTAAGAAAAGAGATATAAATAAAATATCTTCTGATGACTGATGTGGCCACACCCATTTTTTCTCCAATTGCCGTGCACACTCCAAATACCTGCCATTCAATAAAGTTTTTGATTTTGTACATAGAACAAAACTAATTTCTTTTTGTATAAGAACATAGCAGAAATATTTTTTAACGCGATATTTTAAAAATAGGTCTATTCAATCTTTTCCAGACCCCTCCCATTCGTAATT
>JBDSOE010000046.1:0-7482 GCA_039915005.1 Ginsengibacter sp. | reverse complement strand
TGTTGTCAAACTCTGTGTGCAAAGGGCCTAAGCCGGGCTTTTTCACTTCGCCGTGCAAAGCGGATTCATATTTTATAACCGGAATGCCGCCGTAGTCGCCATCAAAATCTTTAGCGGCAATAGCCTTTTGAATTTTACTAAATGCAAATACCGGTATCAATGCAGCGAGCTTTCCGCTTCCTACAATATATTCTCCGGAAGGATCCACATCACAACCATGTGGAGACTTTGGACAAGGGATCATATACACGATGTCTGGAAAATCTTTCACATCTATTATCGTAGTTTCTTTAATCATAGTTGAAGTGGCAGAATGCGTTTCATCACTGTATTTGTTGTGCGCATAATTTACAGGAACCTTTTTCCCTTTACCTGCTTTGAAATACTCTTCGGCTTTCTTCCAGTTTACCGCAAGAATATAATCTTTATCACGCTTTGATGCATTTACTTCCAGCAAAGTGTGCGCCTGTTCTGAGTTGTAAGTGCTGAAGAAAAACCATCCGCTGCTTGGTCCTTTTCCTGTATGGCTCAAATCGAAGTTCATGCCCGGTAATAAAAGCTGGAAGGCAACTTTCATTTCACCATCGGTAGGTGCAACGCTGATAAAACTAATGGTTCCTTTAAAGTTTTTTTTGTAAGAATTAATAGGCACATCGCCATTTTCATAATCCATTGGAACACTAAAGCGGGTACCTGCTACCACATACTCAGTGTTTTCTGTGATGAAAGGGGAGGAGTGGTTTCCTGCACTGTTAGGAATTTCAATGATCTCCGCGGTCCTGAAAGTTTTAAGATCAATCCTTGCCACACGCGGTGTATTATTTTCGTTGGCAAATAACCAGCGTCCGTCAATTTCGCCATTGGTTTGTGATAAGTCAAGGTGATGCTGATCGCCCCAGGGCACTTCGCCATGAGAAGTGTTCAACATCGGTTTGGTTTCTTCACTATAACCATATCCCTTTTCAGGATCTACAGAAAATACGGGAATCACGCGAAGCAAACGCCCGGACGGTATTCCATAAACGCTTACCTGGCCGCTAAATCCGCCGGAAACGAAATTGTACAATTCGTCATACTTCCCGGGAGGAACATAAACTCTCGCAGCAGCATCTGAGCCAGTGGCATCGCCTGCATTTTTGGGCTTACAACCGATAATGCTAAATAAAAGCAATGCCGCTGAAAGTGATAAAATTGGAAAAAGAATCTTTTTCATAAAATGTAATATTTGTTTAGAAATTGTTTGAGACTGATTGAAAAAGTAAGAGCAAAAATTTAGTGATCTGATGAAAAATCAATTTCATTAGTCAGAGGATTTATAAGAATATTTTGGAAAAAACCTGGAATAAATAATTATCCCCGGTTATAATCGGGACACTGAAAAATCATTATTTTACGCCATCATTTTTCCTCATAAATTCAAAAATTTCCCTTGCCTCATCATCGCTTAAATTTTGATTGGGCATACGCACCATACATATTTCCAACATGGCCTGTGCTTTAGGGTCTTTATCAATCATTTCATCTGTGTTGGTCATAAAGTTCATAATCCATTCTGGTTTGTGACGGGTTGTAACTCCTTGCCATCCCGGCCCTACCAATCTTTCGTCGGTCATTTTATGACAGGACTGACATTTCAGTTCTGCAATCTTTTCTCCTTTTACAGCCATCGCTGCATCGAGTTTATCAGCCATCTTCACATCGTGAAATTTACCTTCACCACGATTGGGATCGTAAGAGGGATTTCCATTTTCAGTGGTGGTAGCTTTTGTAGTTTCCGGCTCTGAGGATTTAGAAGACTCTTTATTGCCAGAGCCGCCACACGCGGCAAAAAAGAAAATCATAGAAAACGCTAATGAGCAGGTGAGAATAGTTCTTTTCATAAATGGTAATTTTTTGATTTTTACATTGCAATATTACCATGCTGAAATAGACTTTTTTATGAGCCTGATCATAAGGAATAAAATATTTCGATGATTTAAATCATGTTCACAGTAACAGGGGTACTTCATTTTGCAGAGTTTTAAAGAGTTCGTTGTGAGCTTCCGATTAATTACCACTGCCAGTTTGAAAATGCGCCCGTTTTTGTTTCTTACAAACGGCATCACATAAATACCTTAATTTGCCCGCAAAACTTTGGTTTACTATGTACGAATTATTGCATACTAAAATAACTGAAGTCATTTCTTTGAGCGAAGAAGAATTTGATTTTTGTAAAACACTTTTTTCTCCAAAGAAATTAAGGAAGAAGCAATACCTTTTGCAGGATGGTGATGTGTGTAAATACACTGCCTTTGTAGAAAAAGGGATATTGCGCACCTATACTATTGATGAGAAAGGGAACGAACCTATTCTTCAGTTTTCCATGGAAGGATGGTGGATTGCCGACCTCTACAGTTTTTTCACGGGTGAGCCTTCGCATTATAATATAGAGGCTTTGGAAGATTGTGAGCTACTTTTAATAACAGAACCTTCCTGGAATATTCTGCTGGAAAAAATCCCCGCGTTTGAACGTTATTTCCGCATTCTTATTCAGAATAATTTGATTGCCACGCAGAGAAGATTGATGGGAACTATGATAGAAACGGCGGAAGAAAAATATCTAAAACTGGTGGAGAATTTTCCGGGCTGCCTTCAGCGAATACCACAACACATGATTGCTTCCTACCTCGGTATTACCCGCGAAACGCTCAGCCGTACCCGAAGCCATATTGCGGCCCGGAAATAATTGGTTGCAAAGTTTACATCTCAAAATATCATAAAGGGTGGCAACCATGGAAAAGATTGTTGTGATATAGATCAATGCAATTTATTATCCTATCTCATTGGGGAGGGCTGTATGCCACAGTAACTTTGTAAGAAAAGAAGAAGTGTGAATATGGGCCAATTATTGTGTTGCCCAACGCATAATAATCAATTAATAAAAAAATAAATCCGGAAATTTAATTTTTGAATGCGAACATTGCAGCAAATTCAAAGAAATATGATCAGACGCTCTACAATTAATGAGCCGAAAAAGGCAGCGGTGTAAAATAAGTTTATCTGGTATGAGAGGATTTCTTATATTTAAGTAAAAGCAGGTGGAAAATTAAAAAATAATAATAATAAATAAATAAATAATGATTAGCAGAAAAGAGGAAATACCGGTGATACCACCCAAAGAAATAATAATTGGCAACCCGGCAGCAAGCGTTACGTTAACGCAATTTGTAGATTATGAAAGTGAGAAATGCGCCCAGGTGCATGAGATAGTTAAGGTAATAATGAAGACATTTGAGGGAAAAGTAAATTTTAATTTCCGACATTTTCCACTGGTAAGCGTTCATCAGAGGGCGCACAAAGCAGCAGAGGCGGCTATTGGCGCAGCACAGGATGGAAAATTTCTGGAAATGCATCAAATACTTTTGGAGAACAGGAGGCATCTCGGAACGGTTACCCTGAAGCTGTATGCGAAAGAAGCGGGTGTTACCAATAAGTCTTTTTTAAACGACCTGATCAATTGTAAATATGGATGGTATGTGCAGGACGATTTAAAACACGGAATTGATTTAGGGGTAAAAGAAGCGCCTGCATTTTTTATAAATGATGAAAGATTGGAGGGTAATATAACCGTAAAATCTTTAAGCGCTTTTATCAATTCTGCTTTAAAAAAGCGGAAAGTAAAGAAAGCGGCATAAAAATATTGTTAAAAATTGATAGTATTTCTATCGTTTTTGCCCCTGCGTAAGTACCATCATATAATCTTACAGGAACTACTTCAGAACGAAGTTTATCAGCAATTCTGGGCATAGTTGTTCCCGGCTTTCACAAGCTAGTTTGACTAGATTAATCTTAATCTACCTGATTCATTTTTTATTAAGAATTACCCTTTATAAAAATATCAATCTCAAGAAATTTTTGCTTTAGCAAACTTAAACTGAATGCCGCTGCGGAGGCCGCATACACTGAGTAATCCAGTGGTGCTTTTATTCCTCTTGTAAACGTCATAGCCAATGCAAAAATTAATAAAAGCCAGCCGCTTAGTTTCGCAACAAGCGAAGTCTTAAAACCGATTAACAGGCAAACGCCAAACATTATTTCCAATAAGGTGGATGCCCACCCGATAGCGGGAATAAATGATAACGGGATCAAGGGATTCAACGATTGTGTGTAGGTGATAAAATTATCCCAATTGCCCCATGCAGAAACCTCTTTGCTCCAAAACCCAAAACGGTCGGCAACAGCGGATAAAAATCCTGCCCCTATCGCCAATCGTAAAAATAATTTTATTGCTTTCATTTCCATAAACTGTTTTATACGTTTTGTAAAGAATAAAAAAAATGTTTTAAAGGTACATAACAAACCATTTTGCTACACTTCCCTTTTTGGCAAAATCAGAAATAACACTTGCTGTTATGGCATAAGGAATTTTGAAAAAAAGTAATCTTATTTTTAAATTTTACAAAAACACCACCACCATCATACGCTGGCGATAGAGGAATTCTTGATTACGGTTCGTAATCTTTTTTATGCTTCGGATCTCTTATTAGTTGCTGAATTATTCAATTATTAATGTATTAGTTTCGCCTCAGCTATGAGCTTTAAGCTATAAGAATAAGAAATAGAAAGATCAAATAGTTTCAAAATAATAATTTCAGATTATGGATAAACTTCTTCTCAGGGAACAGGAAAAGTTTGAGGCGGTTTTTCAAAATGCCTCTCTCGGCATTCTTGTAATTAACAGCTACGGAAACATTGTGCTTGCCAATAATTTTTTACTGACCCAGTTTGGATACACAAGCACAGAAGAATTAACCGGCAAAAAAATGGAAATCCTTATTCCCAGTCGTTACCATCATCAGCATGTTTCCGACAGATCTCATTTTACAGCGCACCCTGCAACGCGCCCGATGGGAATAGGCAGAGATCTTTTCGGTATAAAAAAGGATGGTACGGAAATGCCACTGGAAATAAGTCTTAGCAGCTACAGCAATGGTGAAGATGTTTTTTCAATTGCCTTTATCAGTGATATTACTACCCGGATAGAGTCGCAGGATAAGTTAAAAGAACAAAGGCTGGCACTTGCTGCTATGAACCGGCAGATGGAAAAGCTAAACGAGGAATTAGAAAAAAAAGTAGAAGAAAGAACTTTCAAACTGCAGGAAATCATGCAAAAGCTGGAGTCATCAAAAGATGAGCTGACAAAAGCATTAAGCAAAGAAAAAGACCTCGGCGATTTGAAAAGTGCCTTCGTTTCCATGGCTTCCCATGAATTTCGCACACCATTAAGCACCATTCTTTCTTCGGCATCTTTACTGGCAAAATATAAATTAACTGATGAGCAAACCAAAAGAGACAAGCATGTACAGCGCATTAAATCTTCTGTAATTAATCTCAATAATATTCTTAATGAATTTCTATCTCTTGGAAAAATTGAAGACGGAAAAATAACGGCCCATGAATCTGTTTTTGATATTAAAGAACTTATCACGGTGCAGATAAATGAAATGGCCGAGATTTTAAAACCGGGACAGGAAGTAAAATATTCTCATACCGGTAATACAGAAGTTACGCTTGACGAAGTATTATTTAAAAACATTTTGATCAACCTTCTTTCTAATGCCGCAAAATTTTCCGGAGAAAATAAACCTATTTTTATTTCAACAAAATTAAAAAAGAAGGAGTTCTTGTTTTCTATAAGGGATGAAGGAATCGGTATTTTACAAAAAGACCAGGATCATTTGTGTGAAATATTTTTTCGTGCTGAGAATGCGGTAAATATTCCGGGAACCGGCCTTGGGCTGCATATTGTGGCCAAGTATGTAGAGATGATGAAGGGCCATATAGAAATAAAAAGCGAATTTGAAAAAGGAACCGAAATAAACCTGATTTTTGTGCAATGATAAAAATTTTATTAGTAGAAGATCATAAAGAGATAAGGGAAAATACCAGCGAGATATTGGAACTGGCCAATTACAAAGTAACCACAGCTGTAAACGGCAAAGAAGGCTATGAGAAAGCATTACAACAAACGCCCGACCTTATTATCTGCGATATTATGATGCCTGTTCTGGATGGCTACGGGCTTCTCCATCTGATTAATAAAAATAAAAATTTAAAAAGCGTACCTTTTATATTTCTCACTGCCAAAACGGAACGCAATGATTTTAGAAAAGGAATGGAAATGGGCGCTGATGATTATATCACAAAACCCTTTACCGATATTGAACTTTTAAATGCAGTGGAAAGCCGTTTGCAAAAAATCAGTTATCAAAATGAAAAAGCTGCGGCTGCACAAAACTTTAATGATTTTGTAGATGAAATAAAAAACGAAAATGCCCTCGAAGAATTAACCGGTTCCACCAGGACCAACCAGTATAAAAAGAAGCAACGTGTTTATTCCGAAGGAAATCATCCGCACAGCTTATACTATTTAAATTCGGGCAAAATAAGAACGTACAAAATAAATGAAAATGGAAAAGAGCTTACCATAAGTTTATATAATGCCGGAGATTTTCTCGGGTACAATGCGCTGTTGGAAAGTTCAGTCTATAAAGAAACCGCCGAGACTTTGGAAGAGTGTGAAATAAGCATTATTGACCGGGAAAATTTTGAGATACTAATTAATAATAACAAAGAAGTGGCCCATAAATTTATAAAGCTGCTGGCGCGAAACGTTTCTGAAAAAGAGGAACAACTTATCAATCTCGCTTACAATTCGCTTCGCAAAAGAGTGGCTGATGCCCTTATCACTTTATTGAAAAAATATAAAAAAGAAGACCACCCCGATTTTGTTATTCATATCTCAAGAGAGGACCTGGCGCGCATTGCGGGCACCACCACCGAATCATTAATAAGAACGCTGAGCGATTTTAAAAATGAAAAACTGGTTGAAGCAGAAGTGGGATCGGTGAAGATTCTGAACGAAAAAAAATTATCAGATATGCTGAATTAGCATTTACTGCTCTTCAGCATTTTTTGATTGAATTCATCAGAGAGATGGAGAAACTCTTTTTCAAACCTGGAAATGCGGTTGCGCAATTCATCGTGCCTGTGAATTATTTTTTCTGAGATCATTTCATCATTTTGCTCATCGAAGGTGTCGGAGATGTTTTTATACTCTTTGATTAGTTTATTCAATACTTCGTCCTTTACTAAAAGTTCATTCTGAAAATATTCAGCCATTTGCAAAAAATCCTTTTCTTCATTATGGTCCACCATTTCACTAAGCCTGTATTTCAGTAAAGCATTTTCCTGCCTAAAAAATTCGAGCCGTCTCTGCCATGCAGTATGTTCCTGCATGAATTGATTTTTATTTACAATTTTCATTACAATGCTTTTCAACCGGGTCAATTAGAAAATAGATTTTAAAAGATGCTTCCCGGTTTTGATAAATGGGAGACCTCACAAATTTGCAAAAATATTACTCCATTAAAAATGAGGAAGCGCATTCAATAAGATGATTATAATCATAAACCGAAAGTGAAGGCGTTATTGATGAGTAGG
>JBDSOE010000028.1:0-4197 GCA_039915005.1 Ginsengibacter sp. | reverse complement strand
AATAAGGAGGTCTATTACTTTTTTGTTCTCTTCAAAATTTCCAAACTCAAGTGCAAACATCAACCCGCGGCTCCTGATTTTTTTTATTTTGGAAGAAGAAAGATTTTTAAGAAATAATTCCTCTTTTTCAAAAACGGTTTCCACAATTTTTTCATCCAGTAAAAATTCCATTGCAGCCTTACCCGCGGCACAGCAAACCGGATGGCCACCAAATGTATTGATGTGGCCAAGCACAGGATTTTCGGTAAAGGAATCCATTATCTTTTTATCCGCAATAAAAGCACCTAAGGGCATGCCTCCGCCAAGCGCTTTGCCAAGCAATAAAATATCAGGAACAATTCCGTATTGTGTGAAAGCCCATAGAGTTCCATTGCGGCCAAAGCCACATTGTATTTCATCGAGCACCAATAGGGTTCCTGTTTCGGTGCATTTTTTCCTTAGCGCCTGCATCCATTTTATTTCTGGAACGATTACGCCCGCTTCTGCCTGTATGGTTTCTGCAATCACACAGGCAGTTTGCTTAGTTATTGAGTCAAGGTCATTAAAAGAATTATAATTCAAATGCAAAATATCCGGCAATAAAGGACGAAACGCATTTCGCCAATATTCATCGCCAAGGATACTTAAAGAACCTTGCGTACTTCCGTGGTACGAATTTTTAAAGGCAGCTATTTGTGTTCTGGCGGTAAAACGTTTTGATAATTTCATGGCGCCTTCTGTAGCCTCTGTTCCTGATGCGGTAAAGAAAACTGAATTGAGAGAGGGTGGCAAATGATCCGTCAGTAATTTTGCATAAGCGGTTTGAGGAGTTAAAACCAGCTCGCCATTTACCATTACGTGCATGAAATCTTCTGCCTGCTTTTTGATGGCATCAATCACCTTTTTATTTCCATGGCCAATGTTACAAACGCTTACACCGCCGATGAGATCAATGTATTCTTTACCATTTACATCATACAGTTTACTGCCGCTGGCTCTTACAATTTCCAAAGCAAGAGGGTCGGGTGATGTTTGCCCGATGTGATTTAAAAATATTTGTCGGTTGGTCATTTTCTTTTTTACACGAATTACACGGATGATACGAATCATCCAAATTACACGTATGGTCCGAATTACACGGATGATACGAATGAACGAGGCTTCTAATTCTCAATTCCTAATTTCCCGTTCTTAATTCTTATTTCTTTCTCGATCAGTACTTTCTTATACAAATTCTCATACTCGGGTACAATATTTTCAATGTCAAATTTCAAGGCTTGTTGCAGGGCATTTTTTCTCATGGCCTGAAATGCCTTTTCATCGGAAAAGATTTTAATTATGTTATCACTCATATCATCCGTATCGCCCAGGTTACTTAAAAACCCGGTAACGCCATGGATGTTAATTTCAGGGAGGCCGCCCACATTAGTAGAAATCACAGGAACTTCTGCTGCCATGGCTTCCAGGGCTACCAGGCCAAAACTTTCATATTCACTTGGCAAAATGAACAGGTCTGAAATGGCCAAAATATCTTCCATTTCTTCCTGCCTTCCGAGGAACCTGATATCTGCATGAGCCTCGCTTTGACGCGATAACCCTTCAATAAAAGAACGCTCGGGGCCATCGCCCACAAACAATAATTTTGAAGGAATTACTTTATTTACCTTTTCAAAAACCTTTACCACATCATCTACTCTTTTTACTTTTCTAAAGTTGGAGGCATGCAATAAAATTCTTTCATTGTTGGGCGCAATTACCTGCCTGAAAGGGGTGATGGGTTTTTTGTTGAAACGTTTGGCATCCACAAAATTGTAGATCACATCTATTTCCTTTTCTATCTTAAAATTTTTATAAGTCTCGTCGCGCAGATTTTCTGATACGGCGGTAAGCGCGGCGCTTTCATTCATTGAAAAAGTAACCACCGGTGAATAGGTTTTGTCTCTTCCCACCAGCGTAATATCTGTGCCATGCAAGGTGGTGATTACCGGAATATCCAATCCTTCTTTAAGTAAAATTTGCCGGGCCATATAGGCTGCGGAAGCATGGGGAATGGCATAGTGCACATGAAGGAGATCTAAATTATGATTGATGATGACATCCACCATGGTGCTCGCAAGCGCGGTTTCGTAAGGCGGATAATCAAATAAAGGGTAGGTGGGCACACTTACTTCGTGATAAAAAATATTGGTATGAAATCCTCCTAATCTTACAGGTTGCTGGTAAGTAATAAAATGAATGTTATGCCCTTTTTCGGCGAGTGCTTTTCCCAGTTCTGTAGCCAATACGCCACTTCCGCCAAATGTGGGATAACAAACAATTCCTATGTTCATAATTAACTATTTTAAAATAAACGGATTTATATCCGGGGTCAAATAAAACCTGCGCAATTTACAAATCTTTTGGCCAGACATTTGGGTGCATCTCAAAAGAAAGAATTTTTAGATCGAATGTTTATGTTTGTGTAATTAATTTTTTGTTAGATTATTTCCTTCCTTTTTCTTTACCTGATTTATTATTTAATGAACCCTTATTCAATCCATCAATGAGTCATTTATTTACAAGCGACAGCATCATTAGCTTTTTTATTCTGGTGATTCTTGAAATTATTCTTGGGGTGGATAATGTAATTTTTGTGAGCATCATCATCAATAGATTACCAAAAAAACTACACAGAAAGGCACGATTGTTTTGGGTGGTACTGGGGTCTGTAGTTCGAAGTATTTTATTGTTGGGCCTTGGTTGGTTATTGGCGCAAAAAGGAAAAGCGGTATTTACTATTTTCGATAAGGGATTTGACCTGGCCAGTATTGTAATGTTGGCGGGCGGTATTTTTCTTATTTATAAATCGGTACATGAAATTCACCAAAAGCTGGAAGGGGAAGATCCGGACATCAATAAGAAAAATGGGAAGCAGTTTACTTTTGGCCAGGCCATTTTCCAGATTGTTTTAATTGATATGGTATTTTCTTTTGACAGCGTTATTACTGCTGGTGGTACGGCAAAGCATGTGGAAATAATGATTGCAGCCGTTGTCCTTGCTATGATTTTGATGTTTTCTTTCAGTGCTATTATTGCCGATTTTATTCATAAACACCCCACCTTTAAAATGCTGGCGCTTTCATTTTTAGTGATGATTGGCCTAAGCCTGGTGATAGAAGGATGGGCTTCCGAAAAAGTGGAAGATCTTCATTTAAAGAATTATATTTATTTCGGAATGGCCTTTTCGTTTATTGTGGAAGTGCTAAATATGTTCATGATAAAAAGACAGAACAAAAAAGTGGTGCAGTTGGATGAGCCGCAGTTACCGGATGAGAGCGCAGGAGAGGTGTTGTGATCTTTTGATTTGGTGATGTAAAACATTCCTATCCCCATTCATTGCCCATTGCTGCTTGCTCATCGCCCATTACCGTATCCCGTTGCAAATTTTCTTTACAATACCAGGACCTTCATAAATGAACCCAGTCCACACCTGCACAAGGCTGGCACCCCGCTCAAATTTTTCCTGTGCATCAAAGGAAGTAAAAATGCCTCCACTGCTGATGATGGGAATGGCACCTTTTGTTTTGAGATGAATGTGATGGGTGATCCTGTTTGATTTTTCATTCAAAGGTTTACCGCTGAGGCCACCGGCGCCAATGGCCTCTACTTTTTCTTTCGGGGAAATTAAGTTGATTCGGCTGATGGTGGTATTGGCGGCTACGAGGCCGTCTAATTTAATTTCTAACGCCAGGTCAATAATATCATCCAGTTCATTTGGCGAAAGATCCGGTGAAATTTTTAAAAGCAAGGGCCTTTGAATTTCTTTTGTTTTATTGATTTGCTGCAGTCGGGTAAGTATTTCCCTTAAAGAATCTTTTTGTTGCAGATCTCTAAGGCCGGGCGTGTTGGGCGAGCTTACATTCACCACAAAATAATCCACCACATCGTGCAGTTCATTAAAGCAAATTTCATAATCCTTCCAGGCATCTGCGTTGGGTGTTATTTTATTCTTACCAATATTTCCTCCAATGATGATTGGCGATGTACGATGCCCTGCGTTTGAATTACTGGCTTTATGTTTCCTGAATTTCCTTACTCTTTCGGCAATTACTTTTACGCCATCGTTATTAAATCCCATCCGGTTGATGATGGCCTTATCCTTTGGCAGGCGGAATAGTCTTGGTTTTTGATTTCCTCCCTGTGGCAAAGGAGTTACTGTGCCTATTTCTATGAACCCAA
>JBDSOE010000257.1:0-12288 GCA_039915005.1 Ginsengibacter sp. | reverse complement strand
TAATGATCACGTTTTCAAAATTGTCTATAAAAATAATCTGACCTTCAATATATTTGGGCCCCAGCAAAGGGCGAAGCGGATTTTTTACTTCAATAGAAACTGAGTCATCACCCACCTGTTCAAGAGTTTTGCCATTGAGAATATCCCGGAAGGCCCTTGCAAAAACGTTAGCGCAGTACAATGTATTTTTTTGTTCGGATGGCTTTAAGGGAAGCGCTACAATTTTTTCAGGAGTTTCTTCCAGTATCATCGTAATCAAGCCATTATCGGCGCACCCTATATATTGGCCTTTGTGCTGAATAAATAATAAATGATCGGGCCGCTGATCAAAAAGATTTACCAGTATAATATGAAAAGTGTGGAGAGGAAAACTTTTAATGGCATTGCGGCAAACATAAGCTGCCTGCGGGTAATTAAAGGGCGAGAGTTCGTGTGAAATATCTATGATTTTAAAATCAGGATTGATCTGTAATAACTGCCCCTTAACGGCTCCGGTTAAAAAATCCTGCCTTCCTATATCTGATGTTAATGTAATTAGAGCCATTAAAAAATTTAAAATAATTAGTTTAATTCAAAAAAACAGTATTCCGTTTTTAGTGAAAAGTAATTTTAAAAACGTCTTCTAAAAATACCCATTTATATTTCTAAATAAATATTTACTTAAGATCAATTGCCATCGTTACTTAATTAGTTCTCCTTTTTTAAAGAAGAATTTTCTTGTTAAGATATCTGTCCATGCAGGAAAAAATTTATTCAGGAAAAGCGTTTGCTTTCCTTTAAAAGTTAATACCAGCGTGCGTTTTCTTTTTTCAATCGCTTTTATAATGTGTTGCGCGCATTCTTCGGCGGTCATTAATTTACTTTCGTTCAATGGCGATTCGCCCTGTGGTTTTGCTTCCGCGTTTAATGCCGCATTTCTGATGTTGGATTGTGTAAATCCGGGACACACCCACATCACGTTTACCCCGCTATCCAGCAGCTCGGTTCTTATTGCTTCCATCCACCCATTCATGGCAAACTTACTGGCGCTGTAGCCGCTTCTTCCCGGTAATCCGCGATAGCCAGCCACGGATGAAATTCCTACTATGGTTCCCTTATTTTTTATAATAGAGTCCAGTGCAAATTTGGTAAAATGTACTGTTCCCCAAAAATTAATATCCATTACTTTTTTCAACGTTGTAAGTTCGGTATCTTTAAAAAGCGCCCGCATGGAGATGCCTGCATTGTTAATCAGGATATCCACGCCATTAAATTTTTCCTGTATTTTTTCAAAAAAGTTTTTACAATCTTCTTCCTTGCTTACATCAGCAACGACGGTCAATAAAGGTTTTCCAAGAAATTCATGATTCAGGAGATCCAGTTTTTCGGATGTGCGGGAACAGGTAGCCACCTTAGCACCGAGATGCAAAAATTCTTTTACCATTGCCTTTCCAATTCCGTCGGTTCCGCCTGTGATGACAACTACCTTGTTTGTAAACATTTCTTTTTTAATTTGAGCAAAAATAGGAGAGAAGCCCTTGAACAAAAATAAATTTTATGAAACCAGATTTCTCACTCTTATAACCGGCATAAAAGAAAATAATTTTTTTTGATAATTCATTTCGTAATAAAAAAGGGCTGCCTTCCTATTCGTACACGTTTTGAGGTCTTCTTAAAAAAGTTTTTTTGAAATAAATTTTTTAAAAGTTTGGCGCGAACCCTTTTTCTCTTATTTTTGCACTCCTTTAAAAAAACAGATTTACTGTTTTATGATTCGGTAGCTCAGTTGGTAGAGCACAACACTTTTAATGTTGGGGTCCTGGGTTCGAGCCCCAGCCGGATCACATTAAATAAGAAGCCTTGTAAACCTCAATTTGCGAGGCTTTTTTTATTTCAGGAGCGTCTGAAATTCTTTTAAAAACCTTTAAATGATATTGAGATTTAAAATAAATTTTAATTAACCTTTTTGTTCCTAAAAGAAAATGATGGAAGTGTTTTTTTACAATATCTTCGCTACTTATGAAAACTAAATTTTACGCAGTTATCGCGTTCGTATCATCGTTCTTATTTTTCTTTGTTACCGGGTGTAACAGCGGGCAATCAGCTACAGAAAAGGAATCTTCGGATTCTACCGGGAAGGCCGTTATAGCCACCAAAGTTTATGACAGGAAAACGATTGATACCGTTAAGTACAATCAGATTCTGAAGGCAATTGCCAATAATGACACTACCGGTTTATGGCCGGTGAAAGGCCCATATCCATTGGCAGGAGCGGTTCTTCCGTTCAACAGGATTGTTGCTTTTTACGGTAATCTGTATTCTAAAAGGATGGGCATCCTGGGAGAATTGCCCAAGAATGAAATGCTTGCGAAATTAAAAGGTGAGGTAGCTTCATGGCAGGCAGCAGACTCTTCCCTTCCGGTAATTCCCGCTCTGCATTATGTGGCGGTAACCGCACAGGGAGCACCCGGAAAGGATGGCAAACACAGGTTGCGGATGCCTTTTCACCAGATAGATACGATTATGAACTGGGCTAATGAAATAGACGCACTTGTTTTTTTAGACATACAAGTTGGCCACAGTTCGGTAAGAGATGAAGTGCCGGCTTTGGAAAAATATTTACAGTTACCACAGGTACATTTAGGTATTGATCCAGAATTTTCTATGAAAGGCGGCCATGTTCCCGGCAAAAAAATTGGAACTTTTGATGCGGTGGATGTTAACGCAGCTATTGATTATCTCGCCGAATTAGTAAAGAAATATAATCTTCCTCCAAAGATTTTGGTAGTTCATCGTTTTACACAGGGAATGCTTACGAATTATAAGGCAATTAAAAATGTTCCTGAAGTGCAGGTGGTAATTGATATGGATGGATGGGGCAATAAAACATTGAAGCGTTCTACTTATTTAAGGTATGTTTATAAAGAACCGGTGGAATATACCGGCTTTAAATTGTTTTATAAAAACGATACCAAAACGGGCGCTGACCAACTTTACTCACCGCAGGAATTGTTGAAATTTATTCCCAAGCCTATTTACATTCAATACCAATAATTTTAATTACTTCCTGTTATCATGAAAAAGGAATATTTTTTTCTCATCCTGTCTATATTTTTTCTATCTGCCTGCCATTCTAATACGGCTATTACTAAAGAAAGCGTTTCATCTAATGCGAATGCAAAAGCAGATTCTTCAGTAACCGTTGACAGTACTGTTGTCGCTGACGCAGCGACTATTCTTGCAAAGAAACAGGTACCTGTTTTATGCTATCATCATATTCGCGAAGCAAAACCGGGACAAAGCGAAACGTTTAAAAGTTATTCTGTGTCGCCTTCGCAGTTTGCCTCGCAGATGAAAGCGCTTAAGGATAGTGGTTATGAAACCGTATTACCCGATCAACTTTATAATTACTTAGTGCATGGCGGCACGCTTCCACCCAAGCCTGTGATGCTTACGTTTGATGATACTGATGAAGAACAGTTCAGCATTGGCTACCAGGAAATGAAGAAGTATGGATTTAAGGGGGTGTTTTTTATTATGACCATTTCGATTAACCGCCCCCGTTATATGACCAAAGAGCAAATAAAACAATTGGCCGATGAAGGAAATGCGGTAGAATCTCATACATGGGATCATAACATGGTAACGAAATACCAGGGTGAGGATTGGGATAAACAATTGGTGAAGCCACGCAAAACAATAGAAGATATTACGGGCAAAACAGCCACTTATTTTGCTTATCCATTTGGCCTTTGGAACGCGGCTGCCATACCGGAATTAAAAAAGGCAGGATTTAAAATGGCGTTTATCCTCTCAACTAAACGAGATTCTACGGAACCTCTCTACACCGTTCGCCGGATGATTGTTCCCGGCCAATGGTCCACTCCCGGAATGCTGAAAGCTATGCAACAGACTTTTAAATAAGAGGCGCCAAATAGTAATCAACAAGCGATATGTTTCAATGGTTGCTTAATTTTAGGGATGAAATTTTCAGCCCTGATTAAATTACAACTTATGAACCGTCTAGTTTTAATTTCATTACTATTTTTTACTGCGTGTAATTCCCAACCCAATTCTTCTGCTACTGCAGAAGTAGCTAAAGACAGTATCAAGAATTTTAAACAAATAAATAAACCATTTTTAATTGATGGCTGTTATATTTCTGTTTTGAAAAAAGATACTGCTTTTTTAAAAATTGATAATGCTAATGGCCAGGTTATGGGAAATCTTGTTTATAATCATTTTGAAAAAGATGATAATACCGGAACTATAAACGGAAAAATTCAGGACAGTCTTATTATAGCGTATTATACTTTTCAATCTGAAGGAATGACTTCTGTAAGAGAGGTTGTTTTTAAAATATCAGGGGAAAAATTGATTGAAGTGTATGGCAATATAGATATGAAGGGTGACACAGCGCATTTTAAAAATATTGGCCAAATAAAATTTCAGGAGGAACAGACTTTTGTGAAAGAGGCATGCAGATGAGCCTCCCTGCCTTCTACTTTGCTACCTCCATCTTCACTTTTTTATTCTTTATTTTTTGATCTTTTATAAGATGAAGTACGTTATTCATTTTTATTTTCCTGATGGCCACGAAGGAGAAAAAATCTTTTACTTCTATCAATCCTATATCTTCTTTTTTCAGTTCTCCTTTATTAGATAAGAACCCTACAATGTCCACTTTATTCACCTTATCTTTTTTGCCGGCGGCTATAAAAAGGGTGGCCCACTTTGGTTTTTCCGGTAAAATATCCTCTTCAGGCAAGGTTATCTCCTCTACTTCTTCATGAATGTATGCCGGTAAGTTTTCTTCAGGGCCAATCAGTAAAATGGCGGTGCCACTGGCATCCATTCTTGCCGTACGGCCATTGCGGTGCACAAACGCATCTTCATTAAGAGGCAAATGATAATGGATGATGTAGCGGATATTAGGAATGTCCAATCCGCGCGAAGCCAGGTCTGTGGTTACCAGCACATTGGTGGTGCCGTTTCTGAACTTGCACAAGGCGCTGTCTCTTTCCTGCTGCTCCATTCCTCCATGATAAAATTCATTATAGATGCCTTTGTCGGAAAGTAAAGCGCTGGTGCGCTCTACCGCTTCCCGGTGATTGCAAAAAACAATTGTAGAGCGGTTTCCCAAAGAACAAATGAGTTTAAAAAGCGTAAGCGATTTATCTTTATCGCCCGATGGCACCATCTTAATGGCCAGTGCTTTCTCTTCTTCGCCGGATAAATAATTGAGCCGTACCGGATCTTTCAATCCGATAAATTCAGGAATCTCCAATGCCTCTGTTGCAGAGGTCAATATCTTTTTACGGATATTCTTCAACGATTGCATGATGAAATTCATCTCTTCGAGAAACCCGAGTTCCAACGATTTATCAAATTCATCCAACACTAAAGTGGTAATGGAGTCTGCTGTAATATTTCCACGGCGCAGGTGGTCGCACAATCTCCCCGGCGTGCCCACAATTACGGCTGGTGGCTGTATCAGGTTGTTTTCTTCTGTTTCTCTTTTGTGGCCGCCGTAGCAGGAAGTAATTTTATTGCCGGTTCCCATTTTTTTAAAAACCTGCTCTATTTGCGTGGCCAGCTCTCTTGAAGGAACCACAATGAGCGCCTGGGTGTTTTTATTTTCTTCTTCTATATTCTCAAGTACCGGCAACAGGAAAGCGAGTGTTTTTCCGGTGCCCGTGGCCGAAAGTAAAACGACCTCATCCTTCTTTTTGGAGGCGTCGAGAGAGGCAAGCTGCATTTCATTCAGCGCCTCAATCTGCAGGTTTGAAAGAATGTTTCCGGGGGAATATTTTTTCATTTTCATGGGTGCAAAAGTAAGCAAACGCGTATAGTTTAAGGTTTTACTTTGTTTTGAAAACCACAAGTAAAATTTCCATCAAACCGAGAAAGTCTTTTACAGTCTCTCATTAAAAACAAAGCTCTGAAAAGGACCTTCTTGGTTTTGGCTAATTTTTGGGACGTGGCAAATGTTTGCCCTGCTTTTCATTTGTAAAAAACAAAACTGTATTCCCGATAAGGATTGCTATTCTCTATAAATATGTTTTGAGGTAAAAGTTTTCTGTACAAATAATTTCCAAAGAGAGAATTTATAAATATTGGTTCCCTGGTAAATTTAGTGGGATAGGATTTTTATCTTCTTTAATTATGACTGTTTTAACCTTCGTAGAAAAACTATGAAGTACAGATATAAACCTCATTACCTTATTGCAGGTAAGCCTATCATAATAAGGTAATAAGGTTTCTGTAAACTATATATCTGAGTTTTTACTAAGGTTATGCTGCGCAAGGGGTAAATTCATGAGTTTTTAAGGTGGGTCGGAACGCGTCAGCGGTCTGAACCATTGAATAGGAATCAATCGTTCAGGCCGCCGAAGAAAGCGTCCCGACCCGGATAAAAACATTCACTGTTTTGTTCCTTGCGAAGTATCACAACCAAAAGACCGGATTGCACTAATTCCCATCAAACCAAGAAGGTCTTTTGCAGTCTCTCATTAAAAACAAGTCTCTGAAAAAGACCTTCTTGGTTTTGGCGAATTTTGTAAAACCAAAAGGTAATACCCGATAGATAATTTCTAATATCGAAAACGCAGATGATTAACTTTGTAAGCAATACTATTTTTTAAAGATTTATTAAAAAACAATAAAATGAAAGTATCTGTTTACGACACGTATGTAACCAATAAAGCCGGCAAAACCATGCACTTTGATATTCTGGTTCCGGATGGAGAAAAGAATATCGAAAAGATTTATGAATATGGAAAAACGTATTTAAAAACAAAGGGTCAGGAAGGGCAGGTGCTGGCATCGGAGGAATGTAAGTTTTGTCATATCCAGGAAGCCACTTTGGAGGTAAAAAATGAAATTGCTACAAAAGGGTTTTCTATTATTGAAATGGAAAATTGTGATTGAGTGCGGGAAGCGAAGCCCTAAAATAAAAAGCATTGCCAAAAGGGAAAAGCATCGGGTTACTAAATAAAACATCGGCTGTGATAGTTGTAACTTTACAATAGTTAAAATAATCTGCTTCTCAAATCCTATTACATGCAAAATGAGTATTCCAATCAACGAATTCAACAGGAACTCGTAAACAGTATTATACATGGCTTTGGTATTATTTTCGGTATAGTAAGCATTCCCATCCTGATAGCTTTAGCCATAAAAAGTAATAACACGCCCGGCGTTATTGGTGCGGCTATTTATGGCTTTTGCTTTTTACAGCTTTTTACCTTTTCCACTCTGTATCACGGATTTCAACATGCCCAGGTAAAACGCGTATTGGAAATTCTTGACCACATTAGTATTTATTTCCTGATTGCGGGTACCTACACTCCGTTTCTGTTGATTTACCTGGATAATCCATTTGGGATTACGCTGTTAACAATATTATGGTGCCTTACTGCAATAGGGATCGTCTTTAAAATATTTTTTACCGGGCGATGGAACCTATTGTCAACCATTATTTACATAGCTATGGGATGTATTATGATAGTGGGAGGGCGTACTTTTTTTATAAATATTCCTTCAGAGGTTATGACTATGATCCTTATTGGAGGTGCACTTTATCTTTTTGGGGTTATTTTTTATCTGTGGGAAAAATATCCTTACAATCATGCCGTCTGGCATTTTTTTGTGCTGGCAGCGGCTGTGTGTCATTACGTGGCTATTTTATTAGCGGTGTAATAAACCTGTATTTTAATAAAAACTTTTGACCGGGGATAAGCGGCAGAATCAGGTTTGACCCGGGGTACAACTGGAATTTTAATAACTTATAAATTTAAAAGTAAAATTTTTCAACCGGTAGTCTAAAACTAATTAGGGCTTTGTTCATCACAAAGCCCTAAAATATGGCGCACCATTGTCGTTGTTCTTAATTTCTTTTCATCCAATCTATTTAACCGGCTCCAATATTTCTGTAATTTTTGTTGCGGGCATTTGGGCGTTTCTGATGGAAATTCCTCTTATTGCATTTTGACTAAATTCAGTAAAAGCCTTCCGGGAAACTTCATCATCGCCGATCATTACCGGAACACCAATGTCGCCACCTTCACGTATGGATTGCACCAAAGGAATTTCACCAAGGAAGGGAATGTCAAATTCACTCGCCAGTCTTTTTCCGCCCTCTTTTCCAAAAATATAATATTTATTATCGGGTAGTTCAGCCGGTGTAAAATAACTCATGTTTTCTACAAGGCCTATTACAGGCACTTTCAGGCCCGGCTGATTGAACATGGCAATTCCTTTTTTGGCATCAGCAAGTGCTACCAGTTGTGGCGTGGTAACAACAATAACTCCTGTAACCGGAACGGTTTGCACAATCGTTAAATGAATATCACCTGTGCCGGGTGGCATATCAATTATTAAATAATCCAGTTCGCCCCAGTCCACGTCAGTTACAAATTGTCTGATGGCGCTGCTCACCATGGGGCCACGCCAAACCACCGCTTGTCTTTCATCTACGAGCAATCCAATGCTCATCACTTTTAATCCGTAACGGTCTATGGGTACAATTTTCGCTTTGCCGTTTACATCGCGCATCACGGGTCTTTCGCCACGTATGCCAAACATAATGTGCACACTTGGCCCATAAATATCCGCATCCATCAGGCCCACTTTGGCACCGCCTTCCGAAATAGCAAGTGCAAGGTTAGAAGCCACTGTGCTTTTTCCAACGCCGCCTTTTCCGCTCACCACAGCTATAATATTTTTTACACCTTTTAAAACATCTTTCTTGTCGGTTCGTAACGAGGTGGTTTTGCTGGACCAGTTAATATTTATTTCTACCTCTTCATTGATAAGGGAATGGATGGCCCTTATGCACCTGTTTTTTATTACGTCTTTTAGCGGGCAGGCAGGCGTGGTAAGTACTACAGTAAACGATACTGTGTTGCCATCAATTTTAATATCTGTTACCATATTCAGGGTAATAAGATCTTTCTTGAAATCGGGCTCCTCTACAGTGCTTAAGGCTTTTATTATTTCATCTTCGGTCATGGTTCAATTTTTTGTTAAAAAGAATGAGTATTTGCAAATTTAAACATTGATAACCTTACTTTGTTTTCAAAACGGGAAATCTTGTTTTTAAAAGAGAAAATGCCGACAAAAATCTGAACTTAGCTTGTAAGACATGAAGAAAATTATACTTTACTTTTTATTTTTTTTATTGGTATCTCCCGTTGTGGTGAAGGCGCAGTTTGAAACATATAAAGATTCGGTAATCCAGTTGTATGGCGTGGTAATGTCGGCAGATAGCCTTATGGCTTTGCCTTCTGTAAGCATCATGGTAAAAGGCCGCAACCAGGGTACTTTGACCAATGAACAGGGCGTTTTTTCCATCGTGGTTTTAAAAGGTGATCGCATCGAATTTACAAGTGTGGGATACAAACCCAAACTGGTAAACATTCCTAAAAATCTTGATGGTAACCAGCAAAGCATGATACAACTGATGGTTGAAGACACGGTTTATCTTCCTGCCACTATCATTAAAAAATATCCAACGAGGCAAGAGTTTGAGCGTGATTTCGTAAATACAAAAATACCTGATGACCAGCAGGAGATTGCACGTCAAAACCTTTCTGAAGCAAACCGGCGTGCGCTAATGGCGGTATATCCGCGTGACGGGCGTGAAGCAAGCAATTATTACCTGAAACAAAATGCTCAAAAATATTATTCGGCCGGACAATTGCCCCCTCAAAATATATTTAATCCTCTTGCATGGGCGGAGTTTATAAAATCATGGAAGCGTGGTGATTTTAAAAGTAAATAGTATGCTGCACCGTAAAGGTTGATAGAAAATTTTTTATTTAAATAAATTGCAGGCAGAAGTTTAAATCTTTTTGGAGATTTTGAACATTCAAAAAGCAAAAGGTATTATTTTATCTTTGCGGATATTTTTCAAAAAACAATTACTATGATTAAGAAAGTTGCTGTAATAGGGGCGGGCACTATGGGAAATGGGATTGCTCACCTGTTTGCACAGAATGGATTTTTGGTAAATCTTATTGATGTTTCACAGGCGCAATTGGACAGCGCAATGTCAATTATCAAAAAAAATCTTGACAGGCAAAGAGTTAAAAATATTATTTCAGAAGAAATAAAAAATAAAACGGTTGAAAACATTTCTGTGTTTACTTCTCTAAAGGAAGGAACTGCTTCCTGCGATCTGGTGGTGGAGGCGGCTACAGAAGATTTGAATTTGAAATTAAAGATCTTTAAGGAGATTGATGAATACGCACCCGCCGGATGCCTGCTTGCTACCAATACTTCTTCCATCTCCATTACAAAAATTGCTTCCGTTACCAAAAGGCCGGCGAAGGTTATTGGAATGCACTTTATGAATCCGGTGCCGGTGATGAAGTTGGTGGAGATTATAAACGGATACCATACCGATAAAAATGTTTCTTCAATCGTCATTGAACTTTCTAAACAATTGGGAAAAATTCCCTGTGAAGTAAATGATTATCCGGGTTTTATTGCCAACCGGATTTTGATGCCCATGATAAATGAAGCCATTTACAGTTTGTATGAAGGCGTTGCCGGCGTAGAAGAAATTGACAACATTATGAAGCTCGGAATGGCGCATCCAATGGGGCCTTTGCAGTTAGCAGATTTTATAGGGCTTGATGTGTGCCTGTCTATTTTAAAAGTTTTGCAGGATGGTTTTGGCAATCCGAAATATGCGCCGTGTCCGTTACTCATCAATATGGTAAATGCCAAAAACCTGGGAATAAAAACCGGTGAAGGATTTTATAAATACACTCCCGGAAATAAAGAATTAGTAGCGAGTGAAAGATTTAAATTATAAGGATCTTATTACTTAATGGTATGCTCAGCATCTTTTAATTTCTTACCGATCTGCCCGGTGAGCGTATGCCAGAACATTACAAAATCACTGCCCAAACTATATAGCGGATACACAAAGGTGGCGGGTTTATTTTTTTCAAAAAAGAAATGCCCGAACCATGCAAAACCGTATCCTGCTAAAGGTATTACCACAAACCAAAACCATTTACCGGTAATGATGCCGAGGATAAGGCAAACAAAAATGAGCAATGTGCCAATAAAATGTAATGCCCTGCTGGTTGGGTTTCTATGCTCTGTCAAGTAATAAGGATAAAAACTCCGGAAAGTCTTGTATTTCTTTTCCATAGTTAAATGTAGAAATTTAATTCAACAAACCCAGCTCAATATTTTTGATATTCTTCAAAGCGGATACCACTTCATTAAGCTGATTTTTTGGAATGCCGGTTTTAATTTTACAGAACAACTGCATTTCATTTTCATATACGGTACAATTAAATTGTTTTATAATGCGCATTACCTCATTCATCTCTGTGTAGTTGAATTGCAGCTCGTAATTGATTTCGATAGCTTTTTGTACTACGGGTGTGCATTGCAAAACCAATGATGCAGCGGTTTTATAGGCATTGATGAGTCCGGGAACCCCTAACAATGTGCCGCCAAAATACCGCACTACCACGATCAATGTGTCTGTAAGATTTTTAGAATCTATTTGCCCCAATATGGGTTTCCCTGCTGTTGACGAAGGCTCTCCATCATCGCTGACCCTGAAAATATTTCCATCGGTTCCAATGCGGTAAGCAAAACAATAATGCACGGCTTTGGGATGTTCTTTCTTCAGTGATTGCAAATGAGTTTTACATTCAATTGCATTTTTTAAGGGAAAAGAATAAGCTAAAAATTTACTGCCACGGTCTTTAAATTCAGCTACAGCTTTTGTTTCAATGGTAAAATAATAATCCATTCTGATCAATCCATTTTAGAGGCACTCGTTCAACATAAAATATCTGAATGTTTTTGAAAACATAATGACGCAAATATAATCCTACCGGCGAGATATAAAAAAGGGAAGGGTTCCCTTAACTTTGAGCGTTAAAATTGAAAAAGTAAAGCAGGGATTTGATAAAAAAAGAAATTATGCATTTTGAAAATACATTGGAATTTGCCAGGCAACTTGATAAAGAAGATCCGTTAAAGAGATTCCGCGATAAATTTTATATTCCCATCCTTCATGGTAAAGAGTGTATTTATTTCAAGGGAAATTCTTTGGGCCTTCAGACTAAAACCGCGCAGGATGCTGTTTTGAACGAAATGGAAGATTGGGCTAATTATGGCGGCGAAGGGCATTTACATGCCAGGAATCCATGGATAAACTACCATGATTTGTTTCCCAAAAAACTGCAACCGATTTTAGGTGCGCTCCCTGAAGAAATTGTGGTGATGAATAATCTTACGGTAAACCTGCATTTGTTGCTTTCAACATTTTACCAG
>JBDSOE010000035.1:0-4900 GCA_039915005.1 Ginsengibacter sp. | reverse complement strand
TTCAGTATCCTGCTCAGCTTCGGCTTGCGGAGATCCATTTCCATTAAGGCCACTCTTTTACCGGTAAGCGTAAAACTAATGGCGAGATTAATGGCCACAAAACTTTTCCCTTCCCCCGAAACACTTGACGTAATCAGAAGAGTCTTATTAGTTTCATTTAATCCCATGAATGCAAGATTGGTTCTTATGGAACGGAGCTGCTCGGCTATTACCGTTCTTTTTCCATCCATAATTACAATGGGGTCTTTGGTGGGTACCTGTACCAATTCGCCCAATATCGGTATTTTTATTTTATCCTCAATTTCCGAACGGAATAAAACTTTACGGCTGAATACTTCTTTTAATAAAACTATGAAAGCACCTGCCAGCAGGCCAATTACCAAACCCGACAGGTAAAAATTTTTGCCTATGGGGCTAATGGGGCCATAAGAAGTAGGCGATTCCACCACTTTTAAATCGGGTGTGGTAGAAGCAGATGAAATGGCGGTCTCTTCTCTTTTTTGCAACAGAAAGGTGTAGATATTGCTTTTAATCGCCTGTTGCCTGGTGATATCTAAAAACACTCTTTCCTTTTCCGGAATTTGCTTCAGCAGGTAATTATTCTGAGCTATCTGGTTACTTACCTGGTTCTTAGCCGTGATAAGATTCTTCCTGATGTTCGACATATTTTCCACCAGGTCTTTCTTAATTCTGCTGACTTCAGCATCTGCCAGGATAGCCGCGTCATTTCTTTCTCCTGTAACGCTGTGCACCCTTTCGGCATTGGTTTCGGCGGTGTATAACTTATCCAGCAAACCAGAAAGAGTGGCATCATTTACCAGCATTAAAGAAGGTACAGTTCCCGGAATTTTCCCCTTACCTCTTACATAAGAATTTACATCCTGCAAGGCATCAAGCTGCAAATCCAACTGGCTGTTTTGTTTATCGAGGTCGGTAACTTTTCCAAAGTAGGAGCTTGCCTGCGTGCCCAGGTCCACCACCGAGGTATGCGACTGGTAAACTGCTATATTTCGTTCCACACTATCCAACTGGAAGGTTACCAGCCCCAGGCGGTCATCTATAAAATTCATGGTTCTGTCGGCGATAAGGTTTTTATCTTCTACCGCGTCAATATTATAAATTTCAAAAAGCTTATTGAGAATATCCCGCCCTTTTTCAGGAACCGGAGTATTTAAGCTTACATTTAAAATAGTGGAGGAATAGGAATAAGGGGCAATTTTTAAACCGCCAGTAAGTCCTCCCGCCGCTCCTGACGGAGACGCAAACTGTACAAAATAATTTTTCCCTTCCACATTAGGATTGTATTTTTCATTGATGGCCAATATTACCCTGGTCCCATTTATAGTTATGGTATCGTGAAAGGGCGCTGTTATTTTATCAATAGTTACGGTTCTTTTCTTCCAGTTTACCGAGAAAAAATAGGTACCCCATAAATTAAAATTGGATTTATCCACCGCGATAAAAGTAATGGGCGAATTGGATTTATACAATTCTTCTGTACGCACATTCCCTTTGTTATACACTTGGGCATATAGATCCAATTGCTTTACCACTTCGGTCATAATATCATTGGACCGGAGGACTACGATCTCGTTATCTACAATCTTTTTTTCGCTGAAAATATTAAGAGCATCCAATACTTTAGAATCGCCGCCGGATTTGTTGGGGTCTTTTAATAAAGCTTTTGAAGAAGCCACGTATATCGGAATCTGCGAGCGCAGATTAATGAAAGATCCTAACATGGAAAGGGAAACCGTGATTATAAACAAGGGCCAAAACGGAAGGTATTTGTAAATAACCTGCTTGAATATATTGCTATCTGCGCGCTCTTTAAAAAACTGATCTTCATCCATCCGGCAAAATTTATTTTATGATCCTGTCCAAAATAAAAATTAGAAAAGTAAATCCTGTGGTTACATACGAAATGATTTGTGGCACCGAAGTTTTCATTTTTTCTTTCACGGGTTCTACATAAACAATATCATTGGGCTGCAGGTAAAAATAAGGAGAATAAAATATAGATTTATCAGTAAGGCTTATTCTCTTAAATTCTTTGACATCTTCTTTTTCCCTGATCACCAAAATGTTATCTGTTCTGCCTCTTGTGCCTATATCGCCGCTGGCAGCCAGTGCATCCAGAATCGTCATATTATCAGTAATCATAGGCAGCACCTGCGGAGAAACGCCTCCCATCATAGTTACATGCCGGTTCAAAAAGCCTACCGTTACCACAGCTTGTGTGAGGAAAGGAGAAAGGGTTTTTTCCAGATTCATTTTTAACTCTTTCCGGGTGAGGCCCGCTGCCTGCACGGTTCCTAATTTTACAAACTGAATATTCCCGGCTTCATCCACGAGATAGCCCGTAAGCGTACCCACTGCATCCTGGGGCGCATTAAATATAGTGGTATTTTCCGGGCTAAGGCTGGCTACTGAAATGCCAAGCAGATCGCCTTTCTGAATTTTGCTCTCAAAATTTTTTGAAACCAGTTTGGTGAGCGTGGTATCGTTGGGAAGGTCCTGAAAATAGATGGTTTTTTTTACCGTATTGCAGGAACCTAAAAGAATAATAAAAGAAAGTAAATACAGCAGCCAATTACACGGTTTTAAAGAACAGGCTCTTTTTATATAAAAAGGATTGCGTTGCCTTTTTTTCAATAATCCTGTAATGAAATCATTAAATTTTTCTGAGAGAATCTTTTGCATATATGGTTTCGCTGGCCTGTATTTTGATTTGTTTCTTCAATCTATGACAAGGTGCAATTTAACCGTTTTTTTTATAGAACAAAGGAAGAATTATGAGAGGACAAACTCATTTTAAAAATCAGAAATCCTGAATGGTAAAAAGGCTTTTAATCCTCTTCTATGCCGGTAACCTGCTATCATTTTAAAAATGAAATCTTAGCTATATCTGGCGTCCCTTATTTTTTTAATGCCATAGCCAACGCCGATAGCTTTCAATGCTGAAAAACCGCCATCAATTGGCAAACAGTACCATCAGGCAGGTAATTACAAAGTGGATCACCATATGGGGACAGCCTGAGCATGAACCAAAGAAGGGCAAAGTGATTTTTTAATGCTATGTTTAAAAGTTAATGGTTTACGTTTCAGCTTTCTTGGCATTCCTTACTTTTATTATTCCATAACCAATCCCTACTGCCAACAATGCATATAAGCCGTCATCTATGGGGCAAACAGTACCATCAGGAAGGCAATTACAAGAGGGATCACATCCAGGATCGCCGATCTGGGAAAATACGAGACTCGGGAAAATAATAAAAATAGCCATCAAAATACTATACATTGATATTGACTTCAACCGTTGTTTCATAGAAGGTATTCTTGGATGCTAAGTTAGAGAAATTACGAGTTCAAGCGCAAATAAATTTTTAAAACACTACACTGATTAATTTCTTGTCTCCCTCAGGAGCTTTTATTTGTAATTGATAAATTCCTTTTGGTATTGATCTTCCTAAATTTATTTTTTCATTCCCATTTCCTCCGATATAATTGAACGTTTTAGTTATAAGCGTTTGTCCAAAAGCGTTTATTAGTTGTACTTCGTATAAACCTGCTTCTTTGTTATTTAATTGAAGATTGAGATTATCAACTGTTGCAGGGTTAGGATAAACAGTGATACGCTGACCACTCTTCTCAACGTATACTTCTACTATCTTACTGTATTCTATTTTGCCATCCAGATCTACACTTCGTACACGGTAATAATTATTTCCAGAAACCGGATTCTCATCAACCCATTGATAATTCCCGGTTAAATTATTATGTGCATTTACCGGAGCCTCATCAAAAAAACCTTTTCCCACAACAGATCTTTCAACAATATATTTACTCAAATTCATTTCATTCCTCGTTTCCCATTCCACTATATTGTGATTGCTTTTCGAATATCCATTTACACTCGCAAATACAAATGGCAAAGTAACCTTAGGAACGGTCTTGAATATTAACCTGAACCGATACATTGAAGCGGAAGCAGTATCATTATTTACCGCAAAAGTCACTTTGGTTGTATCATTTAAATTTATTGAAGTCGAACTTTTCAAATACGTATCTTCTAAAAAGCCCAGAAGATCCGGATGATTAAGATTTGTGCCCACAAACTGCATTTGGTATGATTTCTTTTGCATTCCCCACATTTTAAAAAATATGGTATCTGTAAGAGAAATTGTTTGCCGGCTTTCAATAATAAGAATCTTATTATCGCGAATCATGCCCATGTTTTCTCCTGGGTTGGTTAATTTTCTGGCATCCATCCCATTTACACTATTGCTATAATCATCATCATACTGTGTAAGGGTGCCGTCAACTAAAAAGGACGTGCCATTAGGATTGAGTGCATACATATTCATTCGCATCATCCCAAATGTCGAATTAGGATTGTTTAAAAGCATGCTCTTTGTAGCCTGGTTGTTATTTTTGAATAACAAACCTGCCTTTGATAAAGGACTGCTGTTTGCATTAAAAAATGCCAAAAAAAGAAAGGGTAAAAGAATGGAGGATTTTTTCATTTTCAGGATTTGGACATGGAATCATCCCTTCGAATTAACAAAGGGAACAACCTATTTTAAATGAAACGTTTTGTTGTATAAAAAAGTATTTAATAGTATAAGTTTTTTTTGAGCAGGAATTGAAATGATTTTTAGATTACCTCATTATAATTTTTAGATTACCTCATTATAAAATGAGAATGCTATTATTTGTCTTTTTGCTGCATGTTATTTTGAATGACCCAACTGAAACAACTTATTTGCA
The DNA here is from genome assembly GCA_039915005.1 of Ginsengibacter sp. Taxonomy (GTDB): domain Bacteria; phylum Bacteroidota; class Bacteroidia; order Chitinophagales; family Chitinophagaceae; genus Ginsengibacter. Next base: position 130 of record JBDSOE010000035.1, on the reverse strand, counting down.
ATTCCTTTTTCTGCGGAATACTTGCTTTTCCAAAAAATAAGGATCAGGAATATTTGTTGGCTAATGTGAACAAAAAAAACTTCCGGAAATTATCCCCGGAAGTTTCATGTCTGCTGTTTTTCTAAAAAAA
>JBDSOE010000034.1:0-29309 GCA_039915005.1 Ginsengibacter sp. | reverse complement strand
ACATTATTTTGTTGCCGGTTGGTGGCCTGTGGCCCTTCCAGTTCAAAATTACTTCCAACGGTTACCGTTAAACGATCACTTAATAATCTTTTTGAAATTCCTACATTAAAATCGGTACGGTTTTTTTTGCTTCCTGTGGTGTAATCTTCGGTGGTGGCCAGGTCAAAGTTAATGTCCACTCCTTCTATTAATCCTTCAGTGAGGCTGTTCAATTGCTCGGTTAAAAGCCTGCTCACGCTTTGCCTGGCAAAGGTGTTGGCGTCCAGCGATCCGCCGCTGCTGTTGTCAAAAGGATTTTCGCTTACAAAACGATTGAGCAATAATAATGCGAAAACCTGTTTATTCATTTCACCGGTTTCCTGCCGCATTTGTATTAATTTATTCTGCACCGTGCTGATAATATCTTTTGAAACATTGTAGTTCTTTTCCTCCGGAAGCAGAATGTCAAAAGTGATTAATGGTTTTAAAAGCTCGCCTGATAAGGTAAGATGTACTTCAAAAGGTAATTTCTGTTTGTAAATGTTGGGGTCGCCAACAAACTGGCCCTGTACTAAATCGAGCGGCGCTGTATTGGCGGTATATACAGCGGTTACGGCTATTTGCGCAGTGGTAGGCTCTCCTGTCCATACGATCCGGCTCCCTTTTTGAATAATAAAATTTCTCTTAATAAAATTGAATGAAAGGTTGTAAGAACCTTCATCAATTTCATAAGAGCCTACCAAAGTTACTTTCCCGCTTGCATCAATTCCGCCGGTTAATTGAGCGGTGCCTTTAAGTTTTAGAAGATCGCCATTGGCGGCATCTACTATCAGATTAAAAGTAGCTTCCCTGTTGACATTGATATTGATGGAAACATCATAACCAATCAATGGAGAAATATTTAAAGAATCGTAAGGCTGCATAAATAAAGAATCTTCCGGTGTGGCGCTATAGTCCACAAAGCGCACCACGCCCTCACGCTTTTCCACGCCAGGTGCTTCCTGGGGAAGTACTACCGTGAAATCGGTTGCCTTGTTGATGGTAATATCACCATCTACCACGGGATGCGTGGGCGTCCCTTTAACGGTGAGGTTAGTAGAGAAAACCATCTTGCCATAAAATAACTTATTGTCTTTATTGGTGGAATTAATAGCCTGGAAATTGTCGCTATTTATCTTCAAATCAAAACTATAATTATAAAAATTGGTGGTGTTGACGGAACCATCAATCACGAGGGCATTGTTGGCGGTATCCCTGATGGTAAAGGTATTCATCTCAATGCCTTTGTTACTGATAATGGCTATGGCTTCTTTGTCCACTTTAAAAACATTGTTGAGCGCACTGGCGATAAAAGAAGTATTATCAAAATGAATAGTACCATCAATGTTAGGCTCTTTTAAAGTTCCGTTTACAGCTATTTTCCCGAAAAGAAATCCTCTGGCATCTCTGATACTTCCCCTGCTAAATCCTTCCAGTGATTTCATTTGAAACTTTCCAACATCTAATACAAAATCATAACTACTGTTGGTAGGGGTTACCAAATAATCTCCATTGACGTTTACCTCATTGCCACGCCCTGCCAGGCTTATTGCGGCGTGATATGTATTGGCTAATTCGTTGTTTACTTTGGCGGTAAGCGTGCCAAGGGTGTCTTTATAAATACTCAGGTCGGCCACGGTAAGATCTGTTGTGAATGTGGGCTGTGTCTGAATATTTTTTACTACGGCATTCCCATTCAGCAATCCATTTACCATCAATGAATCGTCCTGCACAAAACTGCTAAGTGTGGCAATTTTGAAATTTTTAAAATCAATTTGCAATGGACTATTGTGGCCGGAGCTGGTACTGTTCAGGCTTAATTGTTGCGTTCCCTCGCTAAGAATAAAATTATGCGCGGCGATATCTTTATTAAAATACTGAATAGCGTTATCAGTGTTTATGCTCCATTTATCGTAGTTCAATAATAGATTATCGGGGAGTAAACTAAATTGGTAATTACCAGTTTTTGGCTGTGAAAGCAATCCGCTTAATGAATACTTCGTAACTGATTTTTGGTCTTTGATATGTAAAGTAAAATTGAGATTATTATTTTGGAGCGTACCCTCTAACGATGTGGCATAGACGCTGAGGGAAGTGCCACTTTTGAATTGTTTGAAAGAGGTGGAATAAGAAAGAATTCCTTTGTGGGTGCCTGCTGTAAAATTAGCGGCATCAATGGTATAAGAACCGTAAAGGAGATAAGGTGATTTTATAGAAACATTCCATCCGCTGTCGCTTGCAAAATTGCCCGTAAGCGATACGGGCTTCAGTTGTTTTAATTCCGGTAGAAAGGCTTTTAATGGGGCATTGTCAAAGGTTCCGGCGTTTATGGAAAAATGATAGGGGGCTATCTTTGTGCTATTTATTTTATTGCTCAAAGAAAAATAAGGATCAATGGATTGTTGGAATACGTCTGCGAGTTGGGTTAGCTTGTATTGACCTTTTATGGTGGCTGACAGGAGATCGGATTGTAAAGTAAGGCTGTGACCGCCATCCATATTAGCTGCCGTTACTTCGAGTGAATCCAAGGCAATTCTTTTTCCATTATTGACCAGGACAGAATGAGTAACTAATAAATTCCCGGCAAGATTATCGGGATCCGTGTTGGTGAAATCACCTTCTATTTGTCCATGATATTTTATTTCGCTTGCAGTGAGATGAAGCGGCAAAGTTTTAATACTATCAATAGTGGCTTTTAGATGAACACCGGGAAATTTCCCGGCAAATTCTCCATTGGCTGCTATCACAGCATCGAGATTGGGATCATGAACTGAGGCATCTATTTTATAAATTTTATGGGCAATGCTGCCGCCAGCTTTTATATTCCTGTAGTTGTAATTATTGAGGGTAACATTGGCGATGACTCCACTGAATGTGGCATTAGCCGTTTCCGGCTTAAAGCCGCTCCCTTTTACTTTTATATCACCCGTAAGAAAACCCAGTTTGGGATTTTGCATAATGGTTCCCAATTGTAAATTTCCTGCGTGTACCACTAGATCATACCTTGCTTTATTCTGATCGGTAATATTGATTAAGGTCCCTTTTATTTTTGCTTCGCCAAGGCTGGTAGTTATAACCAGGTCGGTATATAATTTATTCATACCTCCCTTAAATTTTCCGGATGTAGCAAGGCTTTCAGGTAAGGTAATATTTGGCGGTACCATATTTTTCGGCAAAAAAGAAAGGAGGTCTTTTTTGGAGGTTTGAAATTTTTGAATGTTTACATCCGCATATAATCTTTTAGGATCGGGCAACCCTTTTATGATGCCAGTTGCGTTTATATCTGTAGCGCTTAATCCTCTTACGATCAATCTTTGAAAATTCATATCGTTTACTTTCCCTGTGATTCTTGCATTGATATATAAAGTAGAATGGGGAGATAGCGAAGAGGATTGAAGACTCATTTGCGGTACAAAAGTGAGCAGGTCTTTCACCGTTATTTTACTGTTTTGTAGATCAATGTCAAGCCCGATCAGTCCGGGATCTTTTACAATAGCTTCCAGGGAAGGATAGGTGATAGATGCTGCGTTTTTTATTTCTGATCCGGGTGTTTCAATTAATAAATTTTGAAGAGAAACTCCTGTTGGATTCATTGCAAAATCGGTGGAAAGATTATTTAAAACGAATCCGCTTTTCTCTTTCAGCGATGCAGATTTTACGGATGCCAGAATGGTATCCATACTGTATTGCAAATTAATGGCGTTCAAAGAAAGTTCCTGCAGATCCAAATGCGAATAATCCATTCCTTTGGGCGTATGGGGCACAGAGGGATCGTCGTACCGGAGTCTGCTTTTGTTAATGGTTATTTCTTCTGCAATTATTTTAAAAGGAGGAGTGGGCGCCACGGTAAGTACTGTATCTTTTGGCATTCCTTTTTTTGTTTGCAAGAATTTTTTTTGCGAAGCCATTTCGATGATGATATCTGAATTGGTTAACGTGGCATCATTAAGGGTGATGATACTGTTTTTAAGGTCAATTGTTTTTGGATGCAGTATCAGATCACTGATAACAAAAGAGGAATTTAAATGGGTGGGTTCACTTTTATAGATCACGTCAACGTCAGAAAGTTTCATTTCTTTATTAAAGAGCTGAAGATAATTATCCGGTTGCGCGGATGCTTCTGCAATCGCGTTTTCAATTGGTTTTTGCAAAGGGGCTAACTGGTAAAAGTGCCCTTTCAATCCCTTCAACGTTATGGAAGGAAAATTAAAAAGTAAATGTGCCGGATCAAAAGTGGTGATCCGGGTATCGAGATGTCCAAAAGTAAGATCCATATCATTACCGGTGAATGCATCTTTATAAATAATGCGGGTATGATTTACAAGCAGGCGATCAATATTCATTTTCAAGGCAGCGGTATCCTTCATCTTAGTCTCTTTCTTTTGATCACCTGCAAAAGCGACGGCAATAAATTGAAAATTAAAAACTGAGTCGGGAGGAAGCCTTTTTATTTTTGCGAGAATATTGTTTAGGGATATTTCTTCTATCTCGATATCGTTTTTTAAAAGCCGGAGCATTTTAAGATTCACTTTTATTTCACCGCCATACAGTAAAGTGTCTTTCGACTGGTCTTCAAAATAAACGTTTTGCAAAGAAAGTGTAGTTGGAAAATTTATATCCAGCTTTCCTATTTCTACTTTGGTTTTTAATTTGTGTTCCAAAAAAGCAACTACTTTTTTACGGCCGAAGTTTTGCACAGCCGGTATCTGTATCAAAATTAAAATGAGAATAGCAAGGAAAAAGACAGAGGCCACCAGCCATGCGAAAATCCGCAACAGTTTGGATAAAATTGACCTCTTTTTTTTGGTGGCTTGTTTAGTTTTCTCCATATTATATAATACCCTTGAATTTCCTCTATCTCAAATAATACACCAACTATGAGGAAGAGGCAAAACTGTTTATTTTTTGGTATGAGAATTAACAGGCAGCCTTTGAGGGGGTTACAAGTTATATTTTTAAATGAAACAATTCTATGCTACGATCTTTTCCTTTGAGATCCACCATTCCCAGACTCTCGTTTTGCCAGTTTTCAAGCCCGCTGATGTCAATAAAATCTTTTGAAACGATAAAGTGATGCTTTAGTTCATTGCAGGCGCTTCTTATTCTTGCAGTGGTATTCATGGTGTCGCCACTCATGGCAAGGTCTTTTTTTATGACGCCTATTTCTCCTACCGTTACTTCCCCTACGTGTATGCCTACCCGAAATTCAGGTACAATTCCATATTTTCTTCTGAAGTGCTCGCTGTGCTTTTGAATATTTTTTCTTGATTGAATAACGGTGCCCAGGCATTTCCCCGTATTTTTTTTTGAACTTTTCCAGGAGCAAACTACTTCATCTCCCACGTATTGGTAAATGGTTCCTTCAAACTCCAGTATGGCCACTGAAACGTGGTAAATAAATTCTCTTATGAATAAGAAATAGAGACTGTGCCCCAGGTTTTCGGCAATGGGCGTGGAGTCTTTAAGATCCATAAACATTACAATACGGGTTTCAATTTTTGGATGAATGTATCGTCCCGTTAAAATATCAAGGAATACACCGGGAGAATATTTTTCATTAATGATTAAAATAAGTTGTGTTACAAAAAATATGGACATCCAGTAAACAATTTTCTGAAGGAGCCAGTTCTTGTAAAGTGCATAAGATAGAATAGCCCTGTAGGCTTCCCCGGGGGTTTCATCCAGGACAATGATTGAATTCAAAAATTGAATGCAAAAGGCAATTAATAAAGCTGAAAACAGAAGAATAAAACTTTTAGCGAAAAAACTTATCCAAAGTGGATAATGGTGGAACATTCTTTTCAAACGATATACAAAAAGATATCCCATGATGAGACTAATAACAAATATCAACGATTCCCGAAACCAGATAGAATTAGGATGGACCCCGGTTTGCCCACGCATCAGTAAAATTGCCCAATCAATAACGGTCCAGAAAATTGCTATAAAAAGGACGGTTTTTATGCGCGCTTTATTTACATTGGAAATATAAAATAGTTTTCTTCCTGTCATTATGATTGGATTGATAACAAATCGTAAACAGATTGTTGCGCATTATGAAAACTTTCATGATCTTTTTCTGATAATTTTTGTTGATAATCCGGCAGAAGCCATACAGATTTATCATTATCCTTCCATTGAAGATCAAAATAATGAATCAGTTCTTTTTTGCAATTCGTGTTTTTAACTTTCACATATACTTCTATGCGATGCCTGAGGTTTCTCGTCATCAGATCCGCAGAACCGATAATTACCTGCGCCTTTTCCTCACCACTACCGAAGATCAGTACCCGTGAATGTTCAAGATAACGATCCACAATTCTTTTTACCAGAATACCAGGGCTCTTGCCTGGGACGCCGGGGACGAGGCAGCAAATGCCCCTTATTAATAACTGAATGGTTACCCCGGCTTTTCCGGCTTCGTAAAGATGTTCTATAAATTCGGGCTCTTCCAGGTTATTCACTTTAATTCGTATCAGGGCTGGCATGCCCTTTTTTGCTTTGGCTATTTCTTTGTTTATCAGATTTTTTAATTCCGGAACCATATTAAATTGCGAAACCAGTAAAGCATCAAATTTCATTTTTTTACTGTTGTCTGTTTCTTTTCTTAATTCTAAAAATTTAAAGAGCGACAATAATTCTTTGGTGATGCGTTCATCAGTGGTCATCAATACATGGTCGGCATAAAACTGTGCGGTAACTTCATTAAAATTTCCAGTGCCTATTATGGCGTATGATTGTTTGATGTTACCTTTTCTCACCAGCGCAATTTTGGAATGCACTTTTATTCCTGGAATGCTGTAAATTATTTTTACGCCAGCGTCTTTCATTACCTTACTCCATTTTATATTATTGGCTTCATCAAAGCGCGCTTTCAATTCGATGAAGGCCACTACATTCTTACCGTTTTTTGCTGCGCTTATCAAAGCATTAATGATGTGCGATTCTTCTGCAACACGGTAAAGCGTGATGTAAATTTCTGTAACGTACACATCTACCGCGGCCTGGTTAAAAAAAGAAAGAACAGGGTTGTAAGATTGGTAAGGAACGTGAAGTAGAATATCTTCCTTAATAAGGATCTTAAAAATATCGCCACTGTTCATCGTATTGGAAGAAGAAAGAGGCTTGTGTTTTTTATAAAACAAATCTTTACCAAAAGAAGGAAAATGTGCAAGGTCATCCAGGTTGTGATAACGGCCTCCGGCAAACATTTCTTCGGAGGTAACCGTAAAGGATGAGGATAAGAACATCTGTAGATTTCGCGGCATACCTTCTTCATAAAGAAAGCGCGATGGCGGCCCAAAGTCTCTTTTCTTTAATTGTTTTTCTATTTTTTGCAAAAGGTTTCCGCTGTATTCATCTTCCAGGTTGAGCTCGGCATCACGGTTGATTTTGATGCTGTACACACCGAGTATATTTTGTCCGGGGAAAAGATATACCAGGTTTTCGCGGACAATGTCATCAAGAAAAATGACGTACTCATAATTATCAAGCGGAGTTAGGGTAAAGAACCTTTTAATTTTTTCAGAAGGAATATTTACAATGGCCTGTTTTAGAATTCCATCCGGACTTTCCTGTAAGGTAATTACGAAATAAAGGTGATTATTTTCAGGTAAAAAGTGTTGCCCTGCTTTGCCATCTAAATATAAAGGTTGAATAAATGAAAGCACATGGGATAAAAATATTTCTCTTATTTCGGCATGGTGCTCTTCACGGATGGGAATATTATAATAGAAAAAGATGCCGTTGTCTTTAAGCCCGGGCAGGATTTGATTATGCAGAATTTCTCCAAAGAAATTCAGTTGTGTCTTAATTTCATCCTGTACTTTTTCCGCAATATTTTCTTCCAGGTTTTCAATCTTTTCTTTTATTTTTTTATTCAATAAAGACAGCGCCATTATTTCGGGATAGCGTACACGAAAAAATTCGTTGAGGTTGGAGGAGAAAATGGCCATGAACTTCAGTCGTTCGTACAAGGGCACTTCCGGGTCTGCGGCTTCCTGCAATACCCTGAGATTAAAACTCAGCCAACTAAGATCCCTGTTCAATAACATAAATGATTTGTATTTTTTATAAAGGTGATCCGGTTCCGTTAATGATGGTTCCGGCTGTGGAGCCTTCGTTGAAAAAAGTGGCTATGGCAAACGCCAATACCGAAATAACAATGCCGATCATAAAAATATTATATGCCAGCCGTATAAGTTTATACTTGCGCCCCAGCACCGTTCCGAGATAATAGATATCTTTTATCAATGTGGTGTAAAGATAATCGGTATCCAGCATCAGGTCTCTCATGGCGCTATCGTATTGCTCGTAAGTAGCTTTGTGAAAATTCCCAAAAAATAAAAGGTTTACTTTCTTTTGTTTTACTTCTTCCATGGTAAAAGTGCCTTCGCTTATTTTGGGCCTTGTTGCTAAGATGGAGATTACGATGGTAGCTACCGCCACTGTTAGAAATATAACGGTGGGAATCACGAGGTAAGTTTCTTCCTGTAGTTTGCGCAGCAGTACGCTTAAGATAACCGATATAATAATTGCATTTACTGAAATAAGAATATTGGCTTTGTGATCCGCCATTTCGCTGAGCCGCAAATGATTCTCTGAAGTGAGGCGCAGCATGGTTTGTATACCTTTACTCATAAGCCCACTTTTATCTTTTTCCACATCAGATAAGCTAAGAGGCTCGGATTCTTTTTCCTTTTTCATTTCTGCCTTGGTTAGTTTTTTCTGTAGCTTTTCCAGATTTTTATTTTTCTTTTCATTTAAAAGTTCCTTGCAATAAGGGGTAAAGTAAAAATGTTCTTTTAATAATTTAATAGTGTCTTTTGTAAATTGGATGGGGTCTGCATTGCCGTTTCTTAATTTTAATTCTTCGTAATTTTTTTTATTGGTTTCTTTAAAATCTTTGGTACCGAGGTGGTACGTATCGGCATCGCAAATTATTTGCTGTAATAAATTTTGTGGGTTGCGTGGAAGTTTAGTGGCCATGATGCAACTTCCAATTTCATCAATGATAGTTTCCTCTTCCACGTGATCTTTCATAAATTTTTTCATCACATCGCAGCTCATCTCTTCATGCTTTTGAGGCTCTGTAAATAAATGGCCGGTGTCGTGAAACCATGCAGCAGCATAGAGAATGAGCATCTCTTTTTCTGTTACATTATAATGCCCTGCAATTTCCTGGGTATGCTTTACCACAATTTTTGTATGATCCAGGTTATGAAAGACCAAAGAAGGGGATTGCATTTGCTCGAACAAGCCGGTTACGTATTCTTCTATGCGTTTATCTGTTTTGTGGTAGTCCATGTTTAAAAATTTAAATTGAATTTAGTACCGATTGACAAATTTAGTAAGTTCTCTTCTGGTGAATGCGCGATGGTGGCAGATACAATTGCGAAATTGTAAGGTGAATAATAAAAGCCTCCGCCGTAATCATGGTGCCACTTATGGGAAGTTTCATTTTTTACCCAAACCCTTCCCAATTCATTAAAGACCACCAACCCCACTGCTCCAGGAACAATGTATGACCTGGATTCGAAAAGTTTGATGCGAAGTTCGGTGGTTTGGTATAACAGGGATTGACCCGAAAAACGATTTTTTCTAAAGCCTCTTAAATAATTATTAGCGCCTAAGGTAAGCGCCTGGAAATATTCATAATCCCTGTTGAAAATATGGGCGCCGCCAAAACCCAGAACGGCAATCAGCTTGGCAGGCTCGCGCAGGCTTGCATACACCGTCATGTCCGAAGAGATTTTACTTATGTTGTTACTGTTTTCATTGGTGCCGTACATTGAGGATAGTTCGGTGTTCCAGACGATGCCTCTTGATGGCAGCAACTCACTGTTGAGGTTATTGATGGTCATAACAAATTTGCCACCCACGTACGATTTGCCCTGGTAAATGCTAAGAGAGTCTAACCCAATAAGAGAGGGATGCCCCAGTATTTTATTTTGATTGTCTCTATACTTATTCCAATAATGGAAATAAGCAGGGCCAACGTAAAACTGCAATAAATTATTGAAATATTTTTTGCGCAGCAATACTTCTGCCTTCACATATTTATACCTCACCTGGTAAAATTCCAATGGCTTGTTATTGTCTTTAATGGTAGTGTTTCCTGATCCAAAATAGTTATTCAATACAGGGTTCACAAATTCTGCGGAAATTACCAGGTCGTTGTTGTGCATCAATTGATTAAATTCTCCTGAGTACCTTATCTGGTAAGCCTTGGAGCTGAAGCTGTATAAGGTATTAATTCTTTGATGGGTGGCAAAAGGGTCTTTCCTGAACGCATAAGTTTTTAAGGAATAACCAATTCCTACCAAAAGTTTATCCTCCTGGTTGTATCCTAAATTTAAAAGCGGCAAACGATAAATATTGTATTTATAACTGGTGGGGTCATATTCATTCACATAAGCCGAGGAAGTCATTTCATTCTTGGTACGGATTCCTTTTTGTAACTCATTTTTGCCGGGCAAATAATCGTAAACTTTATTGCGGATGTTTCCATTAATACGGAAAGTATCATTTCCCTGGCCGCCTATGATCCTCAATTTTATTTTGGAATGAACATTGGTGTCAACCATAAAAATATCATCTCCATTAAGTCCGTAAAAGTTGATGAATTTGGTGTCCTTATCTTTAAAAGTGCGGTCGTACATCAAAGAAGAAGAGTCCGTTTCTTTTTTACGTTTAAATACTTTTACATGCAAGCCCTTATCCGCATTGGCAATGCTGAAATATTCATTTTTATTGCTGCCGACTATATTTACTTCTTTAGACAGAAAGCGATAATAACGCATTCCTTTTGTGGTAAGAAGGTCTCTTCTTCCTTTAAGTTTTTTAGTAATTATTTTTGAGTCCAAAGCATAAATTTCAGGAGGTAACTTTTTTACAGCTTCCTGAATTACTTTGTCATTTACATCCTTCTGAAACTTCGTAATAATTCTTTTCCATTTTTCCGCGTCAAGATTATTCATGAAAATCCTGTCAAAATCCCTCTCTTCCCAATTGAACCAGTTTATGTCCGGGTAATGTTTTTTAAAACCCTGTAAATAAGGCAATGCCGCAAGGCTCAATGCTCTGACGAGAAGTCCGTTTGAATTAAAAAAAGCCTGGTCCCTGTCTCTTGGAATGGGGTAATATAATTTACCGGTTCCCGTATCATTAGTGCCAAACTTCCATTGATCAAAATGGCGGTCCCAATCTCCAATTACCATATCCAGCAGACGTGCCCGCAACACAGCTTCCTGGTCTATATGGTTTTTGCTGTCCTCGGTAATTTTAGTAATTACTTTAGCGGTGCTTTTGGTATCTGTACCATCGGGCGTGGGGTCTCTTTCTTCCAGCAAACAAACTTTATTTGCGAACAGGTGGCGATAGATGCCAAGTGCCGGATCGTCGGGTACAAAATAATATTGAGGATCCGAGTGAATTACATCAACTGCCCCCGCCAGAGGCGGAATTACCAATGCGCCATAGGGATGTTGCGCTGAGGTCATATCCTGCACAATCTTTTGTGCTATCGTTCCTTTTAAAGCCTCTGGCACTGCACCTTCTGGGTCTTTGTCCACCGTGCGCAAAGACCACTCTCTTCCGTTTTTATCTTCCAGCTTTAGTGATTTGGTTTGCCTTCCGCCACCAATGTCTTTAATGGTAAAGCCACCCCTTTCTTTGTCTATTCTAAATACTTTTAAATGAACGGGTGTAGCCCATTCGCGGCGATAATTTTTTCCGGATATCAGGGTGTGAAAACCAGAAATTTTATCGTAATGTTTATTTACTGCTACTGTTACACTATCCTGAAAATATCTTTCAGGATAGGTTTGCGAAATCTGGGAAGAGTCCACAGTCTGCTTGGTAAGGCTTTTAAAATTAAACAAATTTTTAGAAAACGCAAGTTGTGTGGAATCTTTATCCACGGTGAAAAAATTGATACGGACATTTTTATTTTTTGAAATTTCCAATGTTGAAAAACCCAAAGATTCAGCAGCGTACAATACTTTTTTATTTTTAGAAACACGTGTTTTTTTGGAGCCGGCGCCGCTCACAATATAATAATGACTGCTGTCTTTTATCAGTTGCAGGTTATGCTCGTGCCCGCCCGCAAAAATTACATTGGGATATCCTTTTACGATCTTTTCAATCTCCGAAATCATATTGGCATACGCAGGATATTTCAAGTCTTCGGGAGTACCAAAAACGCCCCTGGCAATAGGATAAATAGTTCCGATAACGGGCAATGGAATCCATAGGTTGGGATTGTAATCGGTAAGGGGAAAAATATGTTGTTTTAAACCGAAGTTGCCTCCATGTATTCCATAGCTTTTCAGCGTGTGGTGCGCGGCCAGTATAACAAGTTTATCAGAATTGGTATTTAGAATATCATCGAGTTCATTATAGAATTGTTCGGTGGTTTTAAAAGGACAATCGGATTCTATACCGGGCTTTTCTCCTTTCTGTATAAACCACTGGCTATCGTATAAAACCAAGAGTACCTTATCAGATATTTTATATTCCACCGGGCCGGGGCATCCATCGGAAGGAAGGTATTTTACATTTTCATTTCCCAATAGATTAATGTAGGCTTCCTGTCTTTTCACATTGTCAAGGCCATTGAGATTGCCATCAGTCCAGTCGTGATTGCCCGGAATAAAAATCACTTTCGCCTGGGTTCCCTTCGCAATATTTATTTGCGAATCGAGTACCAGTTTAGCTTCCTTATATCCCGGTAAAAAATCTTCAGGCAAGCCGGTTTTATACAGGTTATCACCTAAAAAAAGTACTATTGTTTTTTTATCAAAGGGAACCAGTTTTAGCGCCGCATCTATAACCGGTTGCCTTCCATAGTTTAATTTTCCTGCATCTCCTATAAGCAGGATGCGCGCCTGCAATGAATCACTTTGCGAAATACCTTCTTTATAAAATAAAAGGAATAAAATAAACACAAGAGCTTTACGCATCAGTTATTTTTTTGGGGTTTAAAAATTAATAGATTTCCTTTTCCATATTTATCTCCCGCTTCATCAGAAATTATAAGGTCTCCCCACGGTGTGAAAGTGATTCCTTCGGGCTGCGTAAAAATTTTAGGATCTAAGGTGAAAACTTCTTTGCAGTTTCCGCTGCGGTCAGTTACCACGATTAACTGGTTTATGGCAGAGAGTATCCACACATCCTGGGTGGAGGGATTGATGGCTGCTGCGGAGGGTTTAAAGTTTAATTTCTTCTTTCCTGTTTTTTGGGCGATAGCTTTAACGTCAATGGTAAAGACCGAAGGCGTATATTTTTTGGTTTGCGGATCGTAGCCCCAAACTGTACTGGCGTTTTTTTTATCGCCTTCGCAATTTTTGCAGATCATCAAAAGTTTTTTATAATTTTCATCATAATAGAGCGATTCAAATTCAATGCCTTTTTGTTTAGATAAATCGCTTTTCATGGAATAGATAGTGTCTCCGTTTGGTGAAAAGTTGAGTGTATGAATATTCCCATTGCTTTCTAAAACATAAAAGGAACTATCGAGTAAAAACAGGTCTTCAAAATCATGAGGCGGGGAAAACTTCCATTTTTGAGTGGTGTTTTTGCTTAGATGAATTTTAAAAAGGTATCCTTCTTCGTCGGAGATAGCAAAAACACTACTGTCTTTGGGATAGAAAAAAATACCGGATATTTCCATTAAAGCATCGTTTAGTATTAACACCGAAGGGTTCGCCAGATCGTATTTGCTGGAAGACAAAGTAACCGGATGCCTGTTTTCTATACAGCCGGGTAAGGTGTGCAGGCACACCCCAATAAGTAAAATGATAATTGGGTTCCGATTTGGCATACAACTTTAAAAATAAATTTCATTCCACATAAAAGTATAGCATTGGATTCCTTGCATAGCGTTTGGAAGAAGTGTTTCATTAATCACCAAGATTATACCAAAAATAAAAAAAGGTAAAAACGGGTTATTTAATTTTGCCTTAATGAAAGCGGGGCATATTTTCCCCTCTGCCTGCAAAGGTATTTTGCAAAAAGAAAATGAGGGGCCAGGTATCAGGGATGAGGAATTAAAGACTTTTATTTTTTTGTTTTATTTAATTTTCTAAAATCCCAAGGAGCCATCGCATTGCTCATTTTCCATAACCCTATTTTTTTGATCCTTGCCCTTTGTTCAGCCTTTTCCATGATCTCATCAGAAGAATATTTCCTGTAGTGCCAGGCAAATCCATTTTGGATCATGGCTACATTTATATTTTCATTTTTATAAAAGACATCGGCAATGGTTCGTCTGTATCTGTCTTTACCGTGTGTTATCAATTGTACGTTTTTGCCAAAAATAAATTGGGCTAAAGCATCCTTGCAAACCTGGTAATAATCCTGTTTTCGTTCGGGGCAATCAATTCCATTCATACGAATTCTAATGGTATTATTGCCGGTAGTCAACACATCAAACGTATCGCCATCCACTATTTTAATAACCTTCGCGGTGATGATTTCTTTTGTTTCTGAAAATGTTTTTGGATGATAATTGAAGAAGAGTACAGTTGATAAAAAGATCCATTTCATGAAGATTAATTTCGGCGCTGGTTTTAAGTAAGAAGAGAAAAGTGTTTTTGCAAACTTATTCTTTTACATTGGATAGTTAGCCGGTCAGTTAGGTATGGTATTTTTCAAAAAAAAATTTAAAGGTGGGCAACTTTTGATTCGCTTACTGACACATTTTCACATAGGCTTCTTTCTTTACTTTTGCCGCATGGGAATAAGTTTTACTGATGAAGAACTTTTTGTTTTTAAACAAATAGCAGATGCCGGCGCCGGATTGAACATGCCTGTGTATGTAATTGGTGGTTTTGTAAGAGATAAATTATTAGGCCGCGTGGATAAGGATATAGATATTGTTTGTATTGGCGATGGCATTGAGCTTGCCGAAAAAACGGCACAGAAATTTTCGCCAAAGCCCCAGGTAAATTTTTTTAAAAATTTTGGAACCGCACAAATAAAAATATTTTCAAAAAAAGATGATACCGCTTTCGAAATAGAATTTGTGGGCGCCCGGAAAGAAAGTTATAACCACAATAGTCGCAAGCCGGATGTGCTTCCCGGTTCCTTTGCTGAGGATAGGATGCGGCGGGATTTTACCATTAATACCCTTGCCATCAGCCTTAATAAAAATGATTTCGGCCAACTCATTGATCCGTTGAACGGGATGGCGGATATTGAGGGAAAAATAATCCGCACCCCGCTTCCCCCGGATCAAACTTTTAGCGATGACCCTTTGAGAATGATGCGGGCTATTCGTTTTGCCACGCAATTAAATTTCAGCATTTTCCCTGAGACTTTTGAGGCCATTCAACGCAATGCGCAGCGCATAAAAATTGTAAGCGGTGAAAGAATTATTGATGAGGTCAATAAAATAATTATGACACAGAAACCCTCCGTAGGGTTTGATCTTTTATATAAAAGCGGTTTGTTGAAAATTATTTTTCCGCAGATGGTGGCGCTTGTGGGCGCAGAATATATTGATGGCAAAGGTCACAAAGATAATTTTTACCACACGCTGCAGGTGCTGGATAATATTGCGCCCAACACCAGTGACCTGTGGCTGAGATGGGCGGCTATTTTACACGATATTGCAAAGCCTGCTACGAAGAGATTTGAGGAAGGCCATGGCTGGACGTTTCACGGGCATGAAGTGATAGGAGGGAGAATGGTTCCAAAAATATTCACCCAGCTAAAACTGCCGTTGAATGACAAGATGAAGTTTGTAAAGAAAATGGTGGAGTTGCATTTAAGGCCCATCGGCCTCACGAGAGAGAATATAACGGACTCGGCTATTCGCAGATTGCTTTTTGACGCCGGCAATGACATTGAAAACCTGATGACACTTTGCAAGGCCGACATCACTTCCAAAAATAAACAAAAGGTTAAGCAGTATCTCGCCAATTTTGAAATGGTGGAAAAGCGGTTGAAAGAGGTTGAAGAATTGGACCACCTACGCAACTGGCAACCGCCCATAACCGGCGAAATTATTATGGATGAATTTGGTCTGCCACCTTCGCGCATTGTGGGTGAAATAAAGAACGCTGTTCGCGAGGCCATATTGGACGGAGTAATCCCCAATCAATATGATGCTGCGTTTGAATACATGGTCAAGATTGCGGAGGATTTAGGGGTTACAAAAAAGTAATGTTATTATAAATCAAAAAGCTTTTATCATTTTTATTCATTGATAAAAAAGTTTTTTTTGTACAAAAGAAAAATGAGTATGGCTACTACAAAAACTCTGGATAAAGAAATAAATTATTACCTTCTGCGGTTAAGTCCGAGACAAAAGGAAACAGTGTTGACTGTAGTAAAAACTTTTGCAGAGGAAAGCGAAGATGATTTGTGGGATAATAAAAATTTTTAGCTGAACTGGACAGGCGGACTGCTGAATATGAAAGTGGTAAAATAAAGCCACTGACATTGGATGAACTTGAAAGTGGTGCCAGGAAGTCGTTTAAAGCGAAATCAGCAAAGAAAAAATGAAATACAGACTCGAATTCCATACTGATGCCGTTAAAGAATATGCAGAAGCATACGAATGGTATGAAATAAAAAGACAGGGGTTAGGGGGAAAGATTTTTGATATCAGTAAGACAAGTAACCGATCAGATCGTAGAACAACCTTTCATATATGGAGAACGATCTAAGAAAGGATTCAGAGAAGCCAGAGTAAAGGGATTTCCGTATTTGATTGTTTATAAAAATACACACAGAAGAAAATCATTTTCGTTAATGCCATACCCCATACCAGTAGATATCCTCGAAGGAAATACAGAAAATGGTTTTTATTTTCTTAATCCTGTTTTTAATAATATAAATACCTTATTTAGAAATTTTTATTTGCTCCATCCTTAATTTAGACGCTACCATTTTTTAATAAACAATACTTGTTTCCTGAAGACTTTAATTGATGACTAAGCCTTAAATTTGTGTTATGGCAATATTGAAATTCAGAGTTTACTGGGAAGATGATGACAGCGTGTATCGTGATTTGGTCATTAAACACACTCAAAGTTTTTTGGAGCTTCAGGAGATTATTTTGAAGTCTTTTGAATTTGACAATAAGCACCAGGCTACTTTTTACAGGAGTAACGATAATTGGAAACGTGGTAAAGAAATCACGTTTGAAAAATATGATAAAGTGTATAAAGTGGAGCCCTTATTAATGAGCGAAACTTCTGTGGGCTCTGAGATCAGGGACCCCAATCAAAAATTTATTTACGTGTATGATTTTCATAAGAACTGGACTTTCATGGTGGAACTTATCAACGTAAATAAAGATGAAAATCAAAAACTAATTTACCCCGCCTGCCTGCGCAGTGAAGGAATTGGCCCCAGCCAGTATGGAACCAAAGGATTAATAAATGAAAAACTGGCTGAGATAGAAGAGAAATACGATATTAGCACTACCATTCTTGCTGATGGCTTTACCGAAGAAGGAGATGAGGACGCCGAATCTGAAGAGAGTGAGGACAATGAAGATGTAGAAGAGGAAAATACTACCGGAGAAGTGTGATGGAGTTGAATGGTTGTGTGGTTATATTGTTGAATGTTGTCATTTGCTCTCTATCAATCCTCATTCCTCATCCTCATCTCTCAAACCTCACCCTGTCAGCTAATGTATGAATAAAAAAACCTGCCTTATCGTTTCAGGCCCTACAGCCGTTGGCAAAACCGCTTATGGGATAGAACTGGCGCTGAAACACCATACTCAGATTATTTCAGCGGACAGCCGCCAGTGTTTTAAAGAATTAAATATTGGCGTAGCGAAACCTTCTGCGGAACAACTTCAAAATGTAAAACATTATTTCATCAGCAGCCATTCCATTCACGACGAAGTAAATGTAAAGGTCTTTGAAGAGTATGCATTGAAATCCGTAAATGAAATCTTTAAAAATAATGAGGTGGCTGTAATGGTTGGCGGCACCGGTTTGTACATTAAAGCCTTTTGCGAAGGCCTTGATGATATACCGGCGGTTGATGAAAATATTCGTAGAAAAATAAATGAACAATACAGGGAACAGGGATTTGAATGGCTCAGCAATGAGATTGAGATACTGGATACTTATTTTTTTGCAAAGGGCGAAATGCAAAATCCACAAAGGATGTTGCGCGCGCTTGAGGTAAAACTTTCTACCGGGAAATCCATATTGAATTTTAAATCGGGTAAAAAAGCGGTACGCGATTTTGAAATAAAAAATATTTTACTGGAGCTTCCTCGGGAACAACTTTATCAAAATATCAATCAGCGGGTAGACCAAATGATGGAAGAGGGATTGCTGGAAGAGGCTGAGAAATTATATCCATACAGGCACCTGAATGCATTGCAAACCGTGGGTTACAAAGAATTGTTTGATTATTTAGATCATAAGATTTCTCTGGATAAAGCCATCGAAGAAATCAAAAAGAATACCAGGCATTTTGCAAAGAGGCAGATGACGTGGTTTAAAAGAAAGTTATGAGTTATGAGTGCTATTTTTCTGTTTAGTTGTTAGTATAATGCTACGGATTATTTTTAATAGTTCTGTTGCTTCATTGTGAATACTGATATATTCCGATTCATTAATATAGCCAGTTTCTTTTAATAGTTCTAACCAATATGAAGTTTCATCGCATTCTTTTTGCGAAATAGCAAGTTTATGAATAAAATCGGCCTGGCTTTGGGCATTTAAACCTTCACGAACATTAGCCAATAGAAGTCCCGGATCAAAGAAGTTGTTTACTTAATACAAACTCTTTTCTTTCTGAACATAGTAGCTTATACAAGTTCACAATACGAACTGCAAACTCAAAACTTTTCTTTTTAATGATACTACTCATATCTCATAATTCATAACTCATCTTAAATCTTAAACCCTAAAGTAGCTACAATATTTCCTGCATTATTTTTCAACATGGCGGGTACATTTGTTTTGTCCTGCAGCAGGTAAGGATAGTGAATATCTTTATTCAGTGAATACACATAAGTAAGGTCTATGAACATGCCTTTGTTTCTGTAACCCAATCCACCACTTACTTTAATCAGATCGGCAGATTCATTTTTATACGGATTGCCATAGTACGCGCCACCCAATCTAAACATGATAGTATTGAATTTTACTTCTCCACCCAGGCGCACATTAATGGCGTTTTTATACAGATTGTCAATGGTCTGGTTTAAAGATTTATAGTATGATTTGGCATCCCCGTCATTTTGTGCTGCATGAAAAGCCATGTTTTTATAATTTACATATTCCACATCTGCCGTGATGAAGCCGCGCTGATTTTGCACATTTTCAATTTCACGAAAAACATAAGAGCCGCTGATCATTAGTCTCCAGGGAGTGGTTAAATTATATTTGGAAACGAGAGGCTGGCCGTTAGTGATGGTTACATCGGTGCTGCTGTATTTCTTTATTCCTGTGCCTCCATAGCCTTCAAGATCGGTAACCACCTGCGAAATATAATTATCGGTAAGCTGGTAAAAAGTGGGCGTATGAATCGCCAATCCGAGGCGGACAAATTCAACCGGCTTAAAAATAATACCAAACTTTCCGTTCACGCCAACACCTTTTGTTTCCAATGATTCATTTGCCTCAAAAAAATTAAAATTGTTATGGGTATTTCCTGAAGCGTCACTTTCTTTATAGGTAGCATCGCGGTTGTATTTTAAAATAGAAAAGGAAAGCGTGCCACCAAAATACCATTTGTCTTTGAGATTAATTCCTGTTCCTATGGCCACATCTGTGATGCCGCCGGAAGTATTGATGGTGTTTTCCTGGTCAAGCCCAAAACCGGGATCAGCCTGGCTTCGGTACCCTGTAACTTGTGAGCTATCCGCATTGTAAGTAGGACTAATTAACCAGGTAGCCAGCGCAAGGCTACTTCCGTAAGGATAATTTTCAAGCGCTTTTTGTGGATCTGTAGCATTGGCATTGGTTAATTCTTCCAGATATTTTTCTGAATAAGAGGATTTTGTATTTACCCCTTTATAATAAATATGGCTATTGAAATCGGCTGTGCGGTTGATGCCAATTCCTACTGTAACGCTTTTTATATTTTTGTTCCGGTTGTTGTGCGATGCAAACAACAGGCCTGTAGTGCCCAGGTTAAAGTTGTTTTTTGTAGCTTCCCCTTTCGAGTTTAAGTAATTTGATTTATCCGTTTTCAGTGAGTATTGAGGGGTTACCACAAAATCACCGGTTTTGTAAAAACCCAATCCCGCAGGATTTATAAAGAGCGAAGAAAACTCGCCGCCGAGAGAAGCGCCGGCCCCGCCTATAGCCTGGTTACGTGCGGTGCCACCGGGTTGTGTAAGATAAGAATATCTTAAAGCATCTGCCGGTTCCTGTGCGTAGGAAATATTCAGGGATAACAATAAGAATGGGATTAAATAGGCTGCTTTCATGGTGCCAGGGTTTTGTTTCTGAAGGAATCATCAATAGAATAAAAATTTTTTATTCCGGTTCGTAAATTGTTTTAAAAAAGGGATGAATAAAAACTCATCCCTTTTGGAGAAATTTATTTTCTAAAAATTCTTACAGGGGCGCTTCCGCTGCTTTCTGAAGAAGAGGGTGTGCTGGTATTATTGCTGGATGGAGGGTTATTAAAAGACCTTTCAGGGGCTGTATTTACCCGGTTATCGTTACCGCTGCTTCTGTAAGTTTTGTTGTTTGAGGTGGAAGGTTGTGTATAAGTTCTACTTTCTGATGGGGTAAAAACTCTTCTTATTACATTTCCTACTCCTGTACCCTGGTTGGTCGGTTTAAAAGTTCGTGCCGGCGTGGTATTTACGCCTGATATCCGACTGCCATTGGGTGTCCTTATTGTTTCACGGCTGGTAGATGTGGGGCTGTTGTAAGCTCCCAGGTTGTATTTCCTTGGGCCGGTATTGGTGTTCACTCTCCCGATCACAGGCAATACATACACGGGTGAATAATATCCTCCATAATATCCGCTGTAATTAGATCTTCCATAATACGGTGAATAATTATTGTAATAAGGATTGTATGAGTAAGGATCGTAAATTCCTTTGTAGCCATAAGGGTCAAAAGAATAAGGACTGTTATAACTGTAAGGATTGTAGCTGTAAGGATTATTGTAAGCGTACGGGTTATAGGCGTAAGGATTATAGCCATAGCCAATATCAAGAGTTACATTGCTGCGATACCTCTGATCCCGTATGCCACGCCTGATGTCCTGTTCTTCATCGTTACGGTATCCATAAGAATCCCTTTCGTCCTGGCTGGCAGTTCTTACATAAGTATTCTGGGCAGGCGCGGGAGAGTAATATACGTCATCAGGAGTTTGCCCCGTGCGGTAAGCAGTGCTGCAACTGCTGAAAGCAACCACCAAACCAACGAGGAATAAATATTTTGTTTTCATGGCTTTAAGTTTAAAAAGAAATTAATAATGAAGTTTTACTTTTGCGCCTTGTTTACTGTAAATTTAAGCATAATCTACAATTGTATGACGTCTGATTTGATGAGTGGTTGTTAAAAAATAGCTAAGAAGAAAATATTTTTTTTGCCAAACAGAAACATGAGTTCAGGGAAGTAAATAAACTATAGAATTATTAAAGAGAAAATAAATAATGAGTAAAGAAATTACAAGCAGGGAGGCGGATTATTCGCAATGGTACAACGATCTTATTATAAAAGCCGGCCTTGCAGATTATAGCGCCGTTCGCGGGTGTATGGTTATTAAGCCTTATGGCTTTGCACTGTGGGAAAACATGCGTGACCAGCTTGATAAGAGATTCAAAGAAACAGGCCATCAAAATGCGTACTTCCCTCTTTTTATTCCCAAAAGTTTTTTGAGTAAAGAAGCGGCACATGTGGAAGGTTTTGCTAAAGAATGTGCTGTGGTAACTCATTACCGGCTGATGAATAACCCTGACGGAAGTGGAATTATTGTGGACCCCGAAGCAAAACTGGAAGAAGAATTAATTGTGAGGCCCACTTCTGAAACTATTATCTGGAATACTTATAAAACATGGATACAATCTTACCGCGATCTTCCTTTACTCATTAATCAATGGGCCAACGTGGTGAGATGGGATATGCGTACGCGATTGTTTTTACGTACTACAGAATTTTTATGGCAGGAAGGGCACACAGCCCATGCTTCCTCACAGGAAGCCATAGACGAAACGCTCCGGATGCTGGATGTATATGCTGAGTTTGCGGAAGAATGGATGGCGATGCCGGTAATAAAAGGAGTAAAAAGTATTAATGAACGTTTTGCAGGAGCAGAAGATACGTATTGTATAGAAGCGATGATGCAGGACGGAAAAGCGCTGCAGGCGGGGACTTCACATTTTCTCGGACAAAATTTTGCAAAAGCTTTTGATGTAAAGTTTAGTGATAAAGAAAATAAGCTGGATTATGTATGGGCTACAAGCTGGGGCGTTAGTACGCGATTGATTGGCGCCTTGGTAATGGCGCATAGTGATGATGATGGTCTGGTGCTTCCCCCGAAACTAGCGCCAATACAAGTAGTTATCGTTCCCATTTATAAAGGTGATGAACAAAAAGATGCCATAAATGAAAAGGTAAAATCGTTCATAGCAGATTTTAAATCTTTGGATATTTCTGTGAAATATGATGATGATGACAGCCGCCGTCCGGGATGGAAATTTGCGGAGTATGAAATGAAAGGCGTTCCAGTAAGAATTGCCATCGGTGCAAAAGACCTGGAAAAAAATGCAGTGGAAGTAGCGAGAAGGGATACCAAAACAAAACAATTTCTTTCTATGGACGGCCTTGCCAATGAGGTGAAGATTTTATTAAACGATATACAGGAAAATATTTACCGAAAAGCTAAAACCTATCGCGATGAGCATATTACCAAAGCCGATACCTGGGATGAGTTTGTAAAACTTCTTGATGAAAAGACGGGTTTTATTTCTGCACACTGGGATGGCACTGCCGGTACGGAAGAAAAAATAAAAGAGCTTACCAAAGCTACCATTCGCTGTATTCCTTTACATAATGCAAAAGAAGAAGGCAAATGTATATTAACCGGGAAGCCAAGTGCGGAAAGGGTTTTGTTTGCCAGGGCTTACTAGTGTTAAGGAGAAGGCTATCTGGTTTCAATTAAAATAAGCAAACTTTTTTTGCAAAATAAATCAATTGTTATGGAAAATTCAGACCTTCTCAACAACGACTTACAGGTATCCGCCTTTGCACAAAATTTTTTAAATGAATGTGCCAGGTGGGGTAAATTTCTGTCCATCGTAGGTTTTATTTTATGTGGTATTATGGCGGTGCTGGCTTTTTTTATTCCGACATTAATTATGAACCTGCCTCCGTATAATTCCATAGCCTCTGGCCTTTCATCTGGGTTGGCCGCGGGAATGACCGTGTTGTATATCGTCTTCGCTCTTCTCTTTTTTTTCCCGTGCTTTTACCTTTATAAATTTTCGGTAAAGATGAGATCTTCATTAACCGATGCCAGCCAGGAAAATTTTGATAACTCGTTGCAAAACTTAAAATCTGTGTTTAAGTTTTATGGAATTGTTGCAATCGTTACGCTTTCAATTTATGCATTATTTTTCCTGATCGCTATGATTGGCGTGGGTTTTAAGGGATAGTATTAACATGAGACAGCTTACACAATTCACTGGCTTAGATGCTAAGCATGATTTAGGCGAAGGTTTGGTAAGATGATCCTAACAGGTTCTAAAAATAATTTTATAAAAAAAGTTGCCTCCCAAAAAGTGCAACTTTTTTTGTGCCATACCTGTTTATTTATGGATGGTAAATCTGCTTACCTTATAAAGGAAACGACTTGTTGCGTTAAGAATTACTTATCTATTTTAGTCTTTACTTCACCGGTTTGATGATTCACTTTATGTTTTTTGGTAACACCATTATGTTTATGTTTTGTCTTATACCCTTTGTGGTGTTTATTTTTACTAAAAGTATTATGTACTTTCTGCGGGATTGTGGAAGTTTGTTTTACTTTGTCCTTGTTGTCTTGTGCATGAGTAATAATACCCGCGCCCAGCATGAGCATTAGAAATAATAGTAGCTTTTTCATTTGTATAATTTTAAATGATGAATGGGAAAATCATTACAAAAGATATGCCCGGAAATTGCGGGCATATCAAAGCTCTGTGCGCGGCTTATATGATACATTACCTAACCTTAGTAATCAGTTTTGCAAAATCATTGGGTATTTATCAGTTTTTTTATTGCCGTATCCTCTCAATATTAACAGAAGGAATTTTTGTTAAATGCTTCAAAAGTCAAATACAAAACCCGAATATATTTTTCCATCAAAGATTTTACTTTTGGCAAGCTTTACATCGTTTCTTACAAGGCTGTTGTCATTGATGTAGGCAATTTTAAAATTCTTTAACCTAAATGAAACAGAAAAACTTTCTTGCTTAAAAGCGTACCCCGCTGCTATCAATCCATTATTAAACGGAACATAGTTGACCCCAACGGAAGCATCATAAAATTCTTTGTCCGTGAATAAGGCGTCAGCTCCCACATTCAGCCTGCCTCTTTTGTAACTCAGGCCTATGCCATAGGCTCGTTGGTTTACATACGTTTGATTGGCCGAATCCCTGATAAACATATCTGCATACAATTGGGTACCGGCCACATTCATTACAGAAATGCCTGCCTGGAGAAAGCTGGTTATTTTATAATTGAAAGACAGATCTACATCAAAGTTTTGCTTTTTAATTGTGTCATCTATAAAGAAAATTTGAGGATCACCATTATCAAACTCTAAAGCCGCCTTGTTTGGGTTATTAAATTTTTGCCATACAGATTTAATAGTGATTCCGGCGCTTATGTTGTTATTGATCTTATATACGGGTGCTACAAAGGCTGCAAACTCTTCTAGTTTTTCACGGTGAGATAGTGTTGTAGAAGAACTAGAGCTACTCTGGAAAAATGATACTATTCTGTATTGGTCTTGTTTTGTATAGATACCGCCCAGCCCCACGTAAAATTGTTTGGTAATTTGCTGGTAGCCGGAGAGCTTGATATTGTTTTTAAAATTGGCCAATAGGCTTACGTTATTGGGTTTGGTGCTGTTGGCTATGGCGGCAGCATTCCAAAAAACAGCTTCGGAAAGATTGCGCGACGGAGCAAAATTAAAACCGGTATTATCTGTATTGGTTAGGGGAGAAGAATGCAGGAAATTACCGTATTGGATTTTGCCCGGCGGGATAGCAACTGCTTTATAATAGCCGCTAGCTCCACCGCCGGCTACAGGTGTTACCAGCTTCTGAAATAAATTGATAAAAGACACAGGAGACATTGCCTGGCTACCAGGCGCTTTCCCACTAATATCCTGTGCTGGCAGGCGATGCGCAGAATCAAGCAATTGCTCTGAAAGAATATCCGGCAGTTCTGCCTGCGTACAATTTTCTATAATTTTCCAACCTTTTACTGTAACATACATTTTAGTGGGATCAGTATTTCGTTTATCGAGATCCTCTGAAATAAATACTCTTTGTATTTTTTTGCAACTGCTGCATTTGGTAATAATGTAAAGCGTTACATCCTTATCCCTGAGTGCCTTTGCATCCCAGCCGGTGTTAATCTGAAAGAAACCCTGTGGTGTAGTGTTGGTTGCCACAGCAGCAGACGGATTAAAGGAAGGGATGATAATAATGTTAACGGCACCCCTGGTAGAAGTGGTTACGCCATTATTTGTACAGCGGAGAGTGCCTTTTATAACCACGTCCTGCGCTGTGGCTGTGCCAGCTAAAGCTGAAAATACGACAGCAAAAAATAGTATCGTTTTCATTTTCTTTTGTTTTTAGCATTCATTACGGGAAGTGGGTTTAGCACAAATTCTATATTATTTATTTCGCCCGATTCAATATCAAATTGTTTGATCTTATCCTCGTATGCAGGATGAGAAGTAACCAATGTGATCCTGTCGCCAAAGTGATAGCCGGGTATAGGTATGTCAAAGCTGCCGTCATTGATTGTTTTAGAAAAATAAGGAGTACCGTCAACAGACACATCCACATCTTTAATCGGACGATCGGCAGCATCCTTTACAGTGCCCGAAATCCGTATAATTCTCGACTGGCTCACAGTAAGGCTTATGGGATCAAAATTAGCAAGAAGTGTATCTATTGTTATATTGGCATAGCCATCACTTACCACGTTTATAATAATCCGGTTGCGTAACTGGTCGTAAGGTATATCAGGGAATATTACCAATCCTTTTTCATTGATTGAGGCCTGCCTCTGGTAATGAGGAAACGACAATGTAACATTGCCTCTTGTAACAGGATTTTTATCCTGATCAAAAACACTGATTGAAAGAAATTGAACTGTTGGTCCCTTAGGTAACATAAAGCCGCCAATGACGGTGAGTATTACGCCCACAATCGGCCCCGTAAATTTATAAGTAACATTGGTCTGAATCCCTTTAAGACTTGCGTAAGAATTCATGATTCCGAATATAAGAGCGCTCGCGGCTATACCAAAAAGTACCAATACCAGGTAAAAGACCCGGTCATCCATTTTTTCCGTCCCACCTTGTTTCATGAAATGAAAATAATAATAGCCGATAGCTATTGCAGCCAGAATGCTTACAACAGATATGATCAGATAAGTAGTTATATTTACCGGTTTTTGCGTTGGGGGCTTTCCTGTCATTATTTTACCTTTTTACCAGCATAAAAATTAATTTTTACTCATAGGATAAAGGATGGAATTGCAGGATTAAATCAAAGCCTATACAATTCGTATTAAATAGGTCTATTTTAACGAAAGGGAATTGGATTATTGTAAAAAGTCAATATAATATTCAGTAATCAATTAATTAAAAAACTTTCTATCTTGTAAAATCGAAAAAAAGAAGATTAGCAAAATCAGTTAAATCATGATCAGATTTTAAACAATCAGTTTAAGTTTCACCAGTCACCTTTTAATTGATTCGGAATAAGTTTTTCCTTCAAAAATTATTCAGCAATCTTATTTTAAGGGTGGTGAAGATGGTTTAGTATGTCTACATATCTGAAATTAACTTCCTGATTTCAATTTATTTTATTTAAACCTTCCTTTGTTATTTAAACATTTACCATGCCTGAGAATTCTTTTCTACACCTGTGGGCTCTAAACCGGCTATTTTAATGCTGCTTATTTAATGCCTGAATTTAGGTGGAGAATTGCCCGTAAAAGTAAATTAGAACGTAGAGTTAAACAATAAAATCTTTGCATGTTAAAATGACCACCGGCAGCCATTTATAGTAGTATGCAGCTAGCAGTCCGGGCGTAAGGATAATCACCACACACCGCTCAACAACATCGTAATATTCTAGCAGAGTTTTTATTTTCGGGAGTCGTTCCAGCGAAGTTTCCGGTCCGAGTCTTTTCAACTCTTTGTTATCGGAAAACCCCTTGGGACAGAATGAAATCATCCTGTCGGCTTATTCAGTTCTTCAGAGTCTTTCCCACTATTTACGAAAACGCCTGTATGAAATCGTAAATGGCAATATTAGTTTCAACAAATGAATATACTGGAACCATTACTTAATTTACTTTAATATAAAAACAAAATAATAGGATCTTTGGTTTATTACTTGGTGCAACTATTTATTATTTATCCCGGTTAAATTGCAAAAAACGATAGGCACAGGTGTTGATAGCCAAGGGTTTTATTGGAAGTTAGACGACTTTATTATTTTAGGATTTATGTTATTCCCAACAGCCTTTTTATCTAATCTTGTGCTCAAAAAAGTAAAAAAGATTGAAATAAGAATTCTGATTTGTTTGGCAATTTTGTTTGCATTCGTATTAATATGTATGGACTTGGCAGTTGGCATTTTTAAAATCCTAGGTTTTTCAGGAAGTTAAATCTGTTTGGCACAAGTCAGAATGTTTCAGCCTGCTTTATGTGGGAATCGTTCCAATGGTAGATTTCGTAACCTAAAGATTTTCATTCGTGTTATTTTAAAGAAATAACGCGCTATTATTTTTATCAAAAACCCTCAATTTCTGTTTTTGGGCTTTCACCGCATCGACTTCTTCTTCTAAAATTTTCCAACCATCCATATCAATTGGTGGAATAATTCTTTTACGGATTCTGTTCCGCAGAAATGTCCGAAACTGCTTATTGGTTTTTCCAACAGTATTTACTTTCAGTCCGATAATTTTTTCTTTGCGTCTTCTCTGTATGTATTCGAACATTAAAAAATCAACAAATTCTTCATAGAAAGTTAGGTCAAGACATTCAAATGTGATTGGCTTGCCTCTGAAAGCTTCGAATTCTAAAAGATGTTCTTTCATATTTCTATAAACACTCGCCATGCCCTTAGAAACCTTTTTAATCTTCGATTGAACGTAATCATCAATTTGGAAGTAAATATCCAGGTTAGGTCCTGTTTTTAAATTTCCATCTTTCATTACCATTACTTTTACCTCATTCGTTATTTCTTCAATTGTTAAGTTAGATACATGGAACTTCCTAAGTATTTCGATTGGGCTATTGCAATTTGTTTCGTTTGCCAGAAGCACAATCTCTTCCGCTCTTCTAATTTCTTTATTTAAATAAAGATTTAATTTTTTAGCGTCGCCGAAACTTATGGGTAGTGTATTTAAAATAATCCGTTGTTTCGAATTCCAATACTCTCTTGGAATATAAATATTTGTTGGTAAAACAGTCCTTTTTGTGGGGCTTTCACAGTATTGGATGGATATAAGATTTGTCCCGTCTCTCTTTTTATAAGAATTACAAATCGCTTTAATTGGTAGTACCGTTGCCATATTATTTTCTTTTTTTTTGTTTTTGTCGATTTTTCTCGATTAAAAGGATTCGAGCGGGAAAGAAAAGTCATATAACACGCTCATTTTTGTCGATTTTTTTGTCGATTTATGATCGATTTTCGACCGATTTAAGTGAGGTATTGATAAATAAAGGTAATGTGTAAAACATCACAGTGCTGTTACAGGAGACTGAAAATCAACACTTTGATGTAAAGAGAAGTAAAGTTAGAGAAAGAAAAAGAGGTCCCGAGCGGATTTGTCGTTTTCCCATAACATCCTAAAGATCAGTGGTTTTGATTTTTTACTTGTGCATTTACTCTACAAAATCAAAAGGTTTATTGCACATTACCTAACTTTATTAAGTCTAAGGATTTTGTGGTAAAATTACTATTTTTTATTTTTGTAATAAAAAAGAAGCGTTAAAAATAGCCCTTCAATATTTATTGCCAACCCAATTTGTATGATTTGTAGTCCCACTAACCTTATTAAGAATATTTATCACCCGTCAAAATAATAAAGATAAATTCTTTAAAACGATGC
>JBDSOE010000160.1:0-23612 GCA_039915005.1 Ginsengibacter sp. | reverse complement strand
AATATTTCAAACTTTAAATACAGATTTGTAAATTATAGTAAACCAACAAATACCAGCAATTTTCATCTTACACCCGAATATTTTTACTGAAATAATTTGCGAAAACGGTTTCGTAAATAAAAATAATCGTTTATGACGTCTTTCAGAAAAAAGAAGGAATTTAGCAAATAACGATTACACAAAAAAACGAATTGCATGAAAATTGTGGATCATCAACTTCTTAAAAAAATACCATAAAGGATTTAAATTTTAGCGTTTTTGCAAAAGGTTATGATGATTTTGAAAGACGTTTTGCCGGCCATGTGGAAACAGGAAAAGCAAGTTATACTGATCCTGTTATGGGAAGGGCTTAAATTAAAAAATACTGGTTTCTGTTTTGTTCATTTGAAGCGAATTATAATTTTACTTTTATGCCAGAATAATTGAACCACATTTTTTCAATCATCACGTATCTTTTTTTACAAATGATAATTTCAAAAAGAATATTTTGTCTTTTTTTTATTGCCAGCCTTTCAATTAATGGATTTGCCCAAGAAAGAAAATATACTGTTGCAAATACACATGCACATAATGATTACCTGCATCCTGTGCCGTTTTACACAGCATGGAATGCGAGTTTTGGATCTATAGAAGCGGACGTATTTCCTGTACATGGAGTATTACTTGTGTCTCACTATAAAGAGGCATTACAACCTCAACGAACATTAGATAGTTTATATTTAGAGCCACTTTTAAATGAACTGCAAAAAAATCCTAACCGGAAAGTGGATATGTTAGTTGACATAAAAGAAAATTATAAAAAAAGTTTACAACTTCTCCTGCAGGAACTGAAACCTTTAAAAAAATATTTAGTTACTAATAAGGGGCTTAATAAGCCTGTCACCATTCTTGTCAGCGGGGAAAGACCTCCTCCTGCAGAATATAAAAACTATCCCAATTATATATTTTTTGATGACGATCTAAGAACATCTCATACTCCCAAAGAATGGAAAAGAGTCGGTTTGGTAAGCCTTTCGTTTAAAATATATTCTCACTGGAATGGTGAAGCCGATCTTCCGGAAAGTGATAGAAATGTGCTCATCCAGGTTATTGACAGTGTTCATCATGCGGGTAAAAAGATCCGATTTTGGGCTGCACCGGACAATGAAAAATCATGGTTTATACAAATGAAACTTGATGTCGATTTAATTGGTACGGATAAAATTCAAGCACTTTCAGCATTTCTTTCGAAAGGAAAGTGATACTTTTTTGTGCCCAACATTTTACAAAACTCCCAATTCTGAATGGTAGTAAACCAACACTTTCAAAAGATTCTTATTCTGCTATTTTGAAGCTTCTTTATCGAAATCAACTTTAGCTCAAAAAGACGAAACCGGTTTCGTAATAAATAATCAAGATTCACATAAAAAAGAGGAAATTAGCCTATTCATTAATATCACCAAATGAATCGTTATGCAAAATCAAAAACAGAGTTTTACTACCCCGGAAAATAATCCGTTACAAAGTCTTGATGAATGGGAAGATGATGTTTTGGTGCGATATCCGGAAACTGAAGCGCCAAACAAATCAAAGGACGAATTCAGAAATTATGATACCGGGGTAAAAGACACCGTGAGAGAATTTTATCGTTTAAATCATAAATATCAAACCTATGATTTCGTGATACAAAAGAAAAAAGACTACCTGCAATTCAATAAAAAAGAAATGCCTGTTTGGGACGCTTTCAATTTCCTCAATCAATTGGTAGATGATTCAGATCCTGATACTGATCTTGATCAATTTCAGCATTTGTTACAAACCTCCGAGGCCATCCGGAGAGACGGCCATCCCGATTGGATGGTATTATCCGGACTGATGCATGATATGGGAAAAGTACTTTGTCTTTTTGGCGAGCCACAATGGGCAGTAGTAGGAGATACTTTTCCTGTAGGATGCGCGTATTCAGATAAAATTGTTTATCCTGAATACTTTAAAAACAATCCTGATTATAATAATCCGGCCTATAACTCACAGTATGGGGTGTACGAAAAAAATTGTGGTTTAAGAAATGTTCATATTTCCTGGGGGCATGATGAATATGTGTACCAGATGTTGAAACATTATCTCCCTGAAGAAGGCTTATACATGCTGCGTTATCATTCATTTTATTCGTGGCATCGCGAAGGAGAATATGATTATTTGCTGGATGACCATGACAGGGAAATGCTGAAATGGGTAAAGTTGTTTAACCCGTATGATCTTTATTCCAAAAATCCTGAACCGCCTGATATCAATAAATTAAGGCCGTATTATGAGGACCTTATCAAAAAGTATCTGCCTGCAACTTTGAAGTTTTAATTATAAGTTGTCTTATTTGTTTAGAACGCAATCATTTATTTTTAAAATCTGTAAGCCTATACATTTAATTTAAACTTTGGTATAATACAGATTAATTAAGTTGGGTAAGAAGTTCTGATCTAAAATAATTTCATTTAAAGAGAACCTATCCCGCTACCGCTAAGGCCGTGGTTTTCGGGCGGTTTATTTTTCCATTTTTGGTTTCAACAAATTCATTTACAAAATAAATCTGTTTGGGAATTTCATACTTATTTAATAAAGTTTCCATTTGCATTTTTATTGAAATCATGTTGTCTTCATCAAGTGAAGCACCTTCGATGATGAGGATTAATTTTTCTCCCCATTTCTCATCTTTGATTCCGGTAAGATAAAAACGACGGCTTAATAATGAATGCAGTTTGCCTTCTATTTCTTCCGGAATTAATTTAATGCCGCCACTGTTAATCACATTATCATAACGGCCTTTCCAGATAAATTCGTTGATGCCTGTGAATGATACGATGTCATTGGTTACTAAAGTTTCATCTGCCAATCCAATGGCAGTTATGGTAAGGCATTTCCGCGAATCCATTGATAATTCAATACCGTTTAGCGCTTTATAAGTTTGCGAGGCTTTATCACCATTTACTCTTCTTAATGCAATGTGGCTAAGTGTTTCCGTCATGCCATATCCATGAAAAATTTCGGTGGTTAGATGTTGGGTTTGGTTTTCCAAATCGTGGCTCACCGGACCTCCACCCAAAAGAATCCTTCTTATCTGTGAGAGTGATGGGGTGTTTATAGCCTGTTGCAATTGCAGGGGAATCATGGCGGCAAAATCAATAGTAATTCCCGGCTGCAAAGTCTCCAATGGATTTTGAGATGGATTAACACAGATCAAATTCAATCCGCTAAAGAAGGCACGTACGATCATCATCTTGCCCGCGATATAAGTTACAGGCAGGCACAACAAAGATTTCTGACTTGCCTCGAATCCAAAATACTGAGCTGTATGCGAAGCGCTAAAAAGCATTTTATTTTTTTCTACGGATATGGTTTTCGGAATGCCCGTGGAGCCGCTGGTCTTTATGCTGATGTAGGGATCGGGTTGCAGCCATACATTTATAAATGCAGCTATCTGCGTAAAAATTTCCTTGTTTTGTTCTTTGCAAAAAGCTGCAATTTCTTCTCCTTTTAAAAAAGTTCCATTTAAAGTAAGGGAAGTATAATCTGAAAATATTTTCATTGATTTAAATTACGCAGGTTCCATGAAATCTTTTTATCAAAAAATAATTTCCCTTTATGAATTTTTAAAGGCGAATTAAAATTGTTGGAATACAATTGGCCTGTTCCAAGTCCCTGAGGTAACGGATTGTTTTTTATGAAGGTAAATTGCGCGATGGCATTCAGACCGATATTACTTTCAAGAGCAGAGGTGATCCACCAATGTCCGTCTTGCTGTTCTATAAGTTGAATCCATTCTTCACTTCCGGAAAATCCACCTGCCAGAGTAGGCTTTAAAATGATGTAAGGAGGATGAAGAATTTCTAAAAGTTGTTGTTTGGCATTCTTATCGGTAACTCCAATCAGTTCTTCATCTAACGCAATGGGAATGGGACTTTCCTCAATAAGCGCCGCCATTTCCTGTATTTGCCCGGCTTGTATGGGTTGCTCAATAGAATGAATATCGAATGCTGATAAACGCTTCAATTTTTCCAATGCTTCTTTTGTGGTAAATGCGCCATTGGCATCCACGCGTAATTCTATTTCTTGCGATGAAAACTGGTCGCGGACAAATTGAAGAATTTCCAATTCACTTTCAAAATCAATGGCACCAATTTTCATTTTCAGGCAGGTGAAACCTTGTTCCAGTTTGGCCTTTATCTGAGAGATCATGGATTCTTTATTGCCCATCCATATCAAGCCATTTATATCCATTCCAATTTTGCCTTCGGTAAATTCGCTCGTATATAAAATATGGCGGCCATCATTTCCCCAATCCTTTAGCAACATTTCTACCCCAAAATAAATGGAAGGCCAGTCTGTAAGTTCTGGCAAGACTTCCTGTTTTTCCTCAGGTAATCTTTTACAAATTTTTGCTAATTTTTCTTCATAGCCGGGCCTGTCATCTATGCTCAAACCTTTAAAGAGGCCACATTCTCCGAAGGCTATTTTATTTTTATTAGCATCATCGTAAAGTGAGATAATCCAGGTTTCTTTTTCGTGTAAAATACCACGCGATGTACCTCCGGGGTTAATAAATTTGAGCGTATATTTTTGATAGGAACAACTGAGCATTTTTAGAGAATTAATCCGGCGCCAAAAGTAATGGCAAAAGCCAAAGTGGTTAGTGCTAAGTTTTTTAATTCCGGATTAAGTTGTGATGGGGTTTCATTTTTAAAAACCACTATCACATTCCGGATGAATGCAGGAAACGTAATTAAATAAATTAATTGCACGGGGCCATGATAATTGATAAAGGTAAAAGCCAGGGCAGCGAGCAATGCTGTACCTATTAACAGGGCATGATACCTTTTACTTTTTTGTGCACCTAATTTTACTACTATTGTTTTTTTCCCGCTTTGCTGGTCATTTTCCCTATCGCGCAGGTTATTTAGATTTAATACTCCGGTGCTAAGTAGCCCAATAGAAATGGCAGGCAAAAATTCCTCAAGGGTAATTTGCTGGCTATGCAAAAAATACGTACCCAACACGCCGGTTAATCCAAAAAATATAAAAACCGCAACATCTCCGAGGCCTATGTATCCGTATGGTTTTTTGCCAATTGTATATTTTATGGCAGCAGCAATAGCCACCAGGCCGATTGCCAATAAAATAAAACCAGATGAAAGTGTAAGCCCTTTGGTGCCGATTACCAATAGCCAGATTCCTGACAGAAGCGATAACACAGTGAATACAATAACTCCCCATTTCAT
Organism: Ginsengibacter sp.; assembly: GCA_039915005.1. Lineage (GTDB taxonomy): Bacteria > Bacteroidota > Bacteroidia > Chitinophagales > Chitinophagaceae > Ginsengibacter. The sequence goes on along the minus strand of JBDSOE010000160.1, from coordinate 18,360 downwards.
CTGTTTAAGAGAAATTTCACCGCTCTGTACACTACGCTTTGGGCCTATGCGATGGTGATTATCTACGCCATGGATGGTGTCGCCATAATCGTTGGCCAGGTTACTTAATATTTGTAAAAACAAGGTAGTAAGTAACGCCCCGGTTAATACAGACGGTATAAAGTAGCCTTTATTATAAGCTAAGAAACTACCCAAAATAACGCTGGAAAATGACAAGGGCAATGTCCGCAGGCGAAACGCTTTTATCCATGATGCAATCTTTCCCATGTTTTTATTTTATGGGAATTTGGGAAATTGTTGAAAGTCGGGATTGCGCTTTTCAAGGAATGCATTTTTTCCTTCCCTGGCCTCCTCTGTCATATAAAGTAATCGGGTTGCTTCACCGGCATACACCTGTTGCCCCACCAACCCATCATCAATTAAATTCAATGCAAACTTTGCCATTTTAATGGCTGTCGGACTTTTGGTCATAATTTCCTGTGCCCAGTCGTATGCAGTTTGCTCTAATTCTTCATGAGGAACCACCGCATTCACCATTCCCATCTTATACGCTTCTTCGGCAGAATAAGACTTGCCTAAAAAGAAAATTTCTCTAGCCCTTTTCTGGCCTACCTGGCGCGCAAGGTAGGCAGATCCGAAGCCGCCATCTACACTTGCCACGTTCGTGTCGGTTTGTTTGAATATTGCATGTTCTTTACTCGCCAGCGTAAGATCGCATACTACATGGAGGCTGTGTCCGCCACCTACTGCCCATCCATTTACTACGGCGATCACCACTTTGTTCATGAACCGAATTTGTCTTTGCACATCTAAAATGTTGAAGCGATTGATACCATTTCCGCTTTTATAGCCTGTATCGGAACGCACCCTTTGATCACCTCCTGAACAAAATGCCCAAACACCATCTTTGGGAGAAGGGCCTTCACCACTAAGTAATATGACTCCAATTTCCTGCGATTCGTGTGCAATGAATAATGCATCTAATAATTGTGAAACGGTCTCAGGCCTGAAAGCATTGCGGACCTCAGGTCTGTTAAATGCAATCCGGGCCACACCATCGCGTTGTTTGAATGTAATATCGCTGTACTCTTTAGCCGTTTGCCAATTACTTGTATTCATACAGATTTATTTTTCAGAGTGATGTTCCAAATATTTAAAATAGGAAGCCAATACTTTCGGGTTTATTTCATTTGGAGTAAAAATTTCAAGGACTGTGTTCCCCTGCTTCGGATCAAAGAAACCATCTAACGCCGGGGCAAGAGTTTTTTCGTCATTCGCTGAAAGGTAATTCCATCCATAGAATTCTACTAATTTCTTTGCAGAGGTATTATGTTTTGTTTCAAAAAAATCTTCCAGTTCCTTCGTTTTGGATGGGCCATCAATGATCCTGAAGATGCCACCTCCCAAATTGTTGATCAGGATAATTTTTAGGTTTCCGGGTATCTTATTATTCCAGAAAGCATTGTTGTCATAAAAGAAAGCCACATCGCCTGTAATGAGCACATAGCTCTGGTCCGGACGGCTGCTTGCCGCTCCCATGGCGGTGCTCGTGCATCCATCAATGCCGCTTACCCCACGGTTGCAATGAGTGGATTGGAGGTGGGAATTATTAAACAATTGCGCGTATCGTATGGGGGAGCTGTTGCTAAAATGAAGGCAGGTGCCTGCCGGTATATTGCTATAGATTTTTGAAAAAACAAATAGATCGCTGTATGGAATATGATTGATAAATTCCCTGTGTTTTTTTTCTAGTAAGGATGCCCGTTGTCTCCATTTGTTTTTAAAATCAGAATCAATGTGTATTGGTAAATTTTGCAAAAGCTGCTTTAGAAATACACTTGCTTCCATGGAGATGGATTGGGTAAGCGCCTGGTAGGAATCAATAAACGCATCATGCGGATGAATATTCCAATGCAGTGAGGGCTTGTTTTTCCGAAGTATGGCCTTTATTTTTTTTGAAACGATGGCGTCCCCAATGGTTATTAACAGATCAGGCATAAATGCCGAAACTTCCTCTTTTTGTAAAGAGACAAGGCAACGATCAATATTTGAAATAAAATCCCGATGGTGAATATTGGTAGTGGATTCGCAAAGTACAATAGTATTGTCGTAAGCTGCAAACTGCGCCAGCAAAGTATTTAATTCTGCATCAGGCGCTTGCTGCCCTGCCAGTATCATTACCTTTTTTGAATGAGCAAAAGCATTTTGCAGCGCCAGTTTTTCTTTTTCTTCTAATGTTATTTTTGTTGCAGAAGAGGTAATTATTTTTGGTTCAAAAAAATCCGCTTCTTTCAGTTGATACAACGGCTCGCTAAGCGGAACATTAAAATGAACAGGGCCCGGATTTATTTGTGTAGCGATAGCAAAGCCTTCATTAAGACAGCGGGTGTTGTACCAAAGTGTTTCTTCACTGGTAGTGTCACCATCCAATGTGTAGCTTTTTCTGATGTAGTTATGGTAAATATTATTTTGGTTGATGCTTTGCCCATCTTTCTGCCCAATCCATTCCGCAGGCCTGTCGGCAGTAATGATAATTAAGGGAATCCGCTGGTAATAGGCTTCCACAATGGCCGGTGCATAATTCAGCAACGCTGAGCCGCTGGTGCATAGCAGAGCTACTGGTTCCTTTAGTTCGATTGCTTTTCCTAATGCAAAAAAACCGGCACTTCGCTCGTCGCGGATACTAAAGCATTGGAATGCCGGATGCTGATTAAATGAAATGGTTAGTGGGGCATTGCGGGATCCGGGCGAAATGATTACATTTTTTAAACCCAGGGCAGCCGTTGTCAAAACCAGTTGTTGTATGCTTTTTTTATCGGATAATTTCATTTTTATTTCGCAAGCTCTGGATAGTTTCTTCAATTATTTCCAACAAAGTAAAACTCTTCTGAATGGTTTCTTCCCATTCTTCCTCAGGATCCGATTCATCAGAAATTCCACCTCCCACAAAAATGGCCATTTCATTTTCCCCAATTTGCATGCTGCGCAAATTTATAAATAATCGCGCCAAATCGTGGCCATTTGTTTCGCCAAGATACCCCGAGTAATAATTGCGGGAGTAGCCTTCATACAAATGGATACATTCCAAAGCCTTATTAACCGGCAATCCTCCTATGGCGTGGGTAGGATATAAATCTGATATTATTTTCTTAAGATTATTATTGTTTGTTTGCTCAAAAACATAATCTGTTTTTAAATGAGCTACCCTGCCTGTTTCAAAAGGATGGGGGCCATTGGATGTAATCAGTTTGCATTCATTTTTTGCAAAAACATCTTCTATATGCCGCCTCACCATGTTGTGCTCTTCTGTTTCTTTTCTTCTCCATTTATATATGCCATCCTTATCTCTTGGCAAAGTGGCCGCTAATGCCATCGTATAAAAAAAGCGGTCTTCTTTTTTTAAAAATAATTCAGGACTGGCGCCTGCCCATATTCCTTTTCCCGGAATATAAAATAAACTGGTAAAGGTTTCGGGATAGGCAGAGGAAAGTTTTGTGTAAAAAATAAACGAGTCAAAATTACCGGGCTTGTCAATAATCTTAACCCGCGACAATATCGCTTTTAATGCCCTTTCATCCCGGAGATATTTTAGATATTGGTGAATACTTTTTAAATAATCAGCTTTCTGTGTCTCCTTTGGCAATGGGCCCCAACTGATCGGACAGTCATTAAGTTTCCGGAGATGGTTATAAAATGCATCATCAGAAAGAATGGAAACTGGTATTTTTCGAAGTAGCACTGTCTCATACTCCGGGCTGTTACTAAAGGGAGCTATTGCAAAATCGGTTTCAGTGTTCGGCGGTAATAATTCTTTTTGCGTAGCAATATAATACGATTCTGTGCCAGGGTAGCGATACAAACAAAACGCGATTCCTTTTTGTAACAAAAGGCGGCTTAGCCGAATTATATTATTATTTTGTATTTCGTCTTTCAATTTAACAATTTTTTCTGTGCCCAAATTTCTTTGACAATGAAATGGTGGGCAGAAACAAATGTTCTCTTACATCCGGCCATACCAATCTAATGTCCCTCGTACCAAGTGCACTTTATTTGCCTCATTTAAACTTTAATTTCATTTGAATCTGTTAAATGATTTTATTTTATTTGTAAAATCACCGTTTAAATTGGGTGCAAATGTATTTCGTTTTTTTATGGTCCCGATCTGTATCTTCCAAAAAAAAATTTCTGATTTCGTTAATCGTTCCTATTTATACTATTTTGTATAAACAAGGAAACGGTTTATATTTGCATCCTAAAAGTTATAGATTTTCACAAAACAATATAAGGTATGGAAGAAGAATTGAAAATGCTCGAAGAAACGGTTTCAAAGGAATATGAATACGGTTTTGTAACTGATATTGAGACGGATGTAATAAAAAAAGGGATTGATGAAAATGTAATTCGGTTGATTTCTTCCAAAAAAAATGAACCCGACTGGATGCTTGAATGGAGGTTGAAAGCGTATCATCAATGGATGAAAATGGAAGAGCCTAAATGGCCGAATGTTACTTATCCGCCTATTAATTACCAGGACATTATTTTTTATGCCGCGCCTAAAAAGAGCAAGGCAAAATTGGGGAGCCTTGATGAGATAGACCCTGAACTGAAAAAGACTTTTGATAAATTGGGAATTTCTCTTAACGAGCAAAAGAGGTTAAGCGGTGTGGCGGTGGATGTAGTTATGGATAGTGTTTCGGTGGCTACTTCTTTTAAAGAACAGCTTTCGGAGATAGGAATTATATTTTGCTCTATTAGCGAAGCCATTCAAAAGCATCCTGACCTGGTTCAAAAGCATATTGGCTCTGTGGTGCCCATGTCTGATAATTACTTTGCTGCCTTAAATTCCGCTGTATTTACGGATGGCTCGTTTTGCTATATTCCTAAAGGGGTTCGCTGCCCGATGGAGCTATCTACTTATTTTAGAATTAACCAGGAAAATTCAGGACAGTTTGAGCGCACTTTAATTATTGCTGAAGAAGGTGCTTATGTAAGCTACCTCGAGGGCTGTACGGCACCAAAAAGAGATGCCAATCAATTGCATGCCGCCATCGTTGAATTGAAAGCAATGGAAAGAGCCGAAATAAAATATTCTACAGTTCAAAACTGGTATCCGGGAGATGAGAATGGTGTTGGTGGTATTTATAATTTTGTTACCAAGCGCGGAATTTGCATGGGCGATTATTCAAAAATTTCCTGGACACAGGTGGAAACCGGCGCTGCTATTACCTGGAAATATCCAAGCGTTATTTTAAAAGGCGATAACAGTATTGGCGAATTTTATTCTGTGGCATTAACCAATAATTATCAGCAGGCGGATACCGGAACTAAAATGATGCATCTTGGAAAAAATACCAAAAGCAGGATTGTTTCCAAAGGGATTTCCGCTGGCAGAAGTCAGAATAGTTATCGAGGTTTGGTTCGTGCAGGAAAGAATGAATTGAATGCGAGAAATTATTCCCAATGCGATTCCTTATTACTGGGAGATAAATGCGGAGCCCATACTTTTCCTTACATAGAATCTAAAAATAATACCGCTATTATTGAACATGAAGCTACCACATCAAAGATTGGTGAAGACCAGCTTTTTTATTGCCGTCAGCGGGGCATAGATGCAGAAACTGCGGTAGCGTTGATCGTTACGGGTTTTGCCAAAGAGGTAATGAACCAGCTTCCTATGGAGTTTGCCGTGGAAGCACAAAAGCTTCTTGCAGTAAGCCTTGAAGGAAGTGTAGGTTAAAAAAATTTAAAACTAATTATTAAACATCATAAAGAATATGTTATCAATTAAGAATATCCATGCGTCCGTAGAGGGGAAACAAATTTTGAAAGGGTTAAATCTCGATGTTCAGCCGGGCGAGGTTCATGCTATCATGGGGCCAAATGGCGGCGGCAAAAGCACTATGGCGTCTGTATTGGCCGGAAGAGAAGAATATGAAGTAACCGAAGGTTGCATTGAATTTTTGGGAAAAGATCTGTTGGAATTATCGCCCGAAGAAAGAGCGCGAGAAGGATTATTTCTTGCTTTTCAATATCCGGTAGAAATCCCGGGGGTGAGTACCGTTAATTTTATGAAGACTGCCCTAAATGAAAACCGTAAATATCACGGACAGGAACCCTTAGACGCAGTTAGCTTTTTAAGATTAATGAAGGAAAAAACTGCATTGGTTGAAATTGATAAATCCCTTTTAGGACGCTCGCTCAATGAAGGTTTTTCCGGTGGTGAAAAAAAGAGAAATGAAATTTTTCAAATGGCAATGCTGGAGCCGAGGCTGGCGATTTTAGATGAAACCGATTCCGGTCTGGATATCGATGCCTTGCGCATTGTGGCACATGGTGTCAATAAATTACGTACACCTGAACGCTCTATCATTGTGATTACCCACTACCAAAGATTACTGGATTATCTGCAACCGGATTTTGTGCATGTTTTGGTAGATGGGCGCATTGTAAAATCAGGGTCTAAAGAACTTGCTTTGGAGCTGGAAGAAAAGGGATACGATTTTATTAAGGACGAAATGAGTTTAACAGCAACCGTTTAAAAGTTGCAAGAAATTATTATCAATGGAAACAATTACTATAGATTATTTGGGAGAAAAATTTAAAGAACTGCAAACAGCGGATGCGGGCGGCGCTTTAAATTCCATAAGGGAGGAAGGCTTTAACCGGTTTAATAAAACAGGGCTTCCTTCTTTTAAAAATGAGGAATGGAAATACACTTTTATAAGTAATTTATTTAAAAAAGAATACCATTTTTCAGAAGGGGAAAAAGAAAGCTCATTCAGCAAATTGGAAATAGATGCAGCGCGGCTCCCCGGTTCTGAAACGGCCACGGAATTGTTTTTTGTGAATGGGAGATACGTGCCTTCTCTTTCCACTATCCGCTCTTCCGAAAAGCAATTAATTATTTTGCCGTTGGAAGAAGCCGCAAAAAGTGAATACAAAGATTTGGTAAATGAACATCTTAATAAAAGCAGTTTGTTTATAAAAGATGGCATTCATGCGCTTAACACTTCTTTTATTTATGGAGGCATTTTTATCCTGGTAAAAAAGAACCAGGTATTGGAAAATCCATTGTATTTCTATCATATTTTAAATACAAAGGAAAATCACACGCTGGCGCACCCGCGCAGCCTGGTTTATGTGGAAGAAAGCGCTAAAGTACAATTGGTGGAGAGTTACAAGACCTTTGGTCCCATGGATAGCTTTACCAATGAAGTAATGGAAGTGATTGTAAACGACAATGCGGTTTTGGAATATTACAAGCTACAGGACGATTCAGAAAATGCGAGCCACGTAGGCACCACCCACATCCGGCAAATTGGAAAAAGTTATGCGCACACGGTAACTGTTTCTTTGAACGGAGGAATGATTCGCAACAACATTGACATCATCATGGAAGCCGCAGGAAACGAGGCGCACATGTACGGCTTGTATTTAATTAAAGGCCGCACCCATGTGGATAATCATACGTTGGTAGATAATACCAAACCCAATTGTTTCAGCAATGAATTTTATAAAGGAATTATAGATGAACGCGCCACCGGCGTATTCAGTGGAAAAATTTATGTAAGGCCCGATGCGCAGAAGACGAACGCCTATCAGTCCAACAAAAATATTTTATTGTCCGATACCGCTACGGTAAATACAAAACCGCAGTTAGAGATTTTTGCTGATGATGTAAAGTGTTCGCATGGCTGTACGGTTGGTAAACTGGATGAAGAAGCGCTCTTTTATTTAAGAACGCGCGGCATCTCAAAAGAGAATGCCCAATCCATGCTGCTACAGGCTTTTGGCTCTGACGTGGTATTGCAAATAAAGCCTGAGCCATTACGTAAATATGTGGAAGAATTAATTATTGGCCGCCTGTCAGTAGAATAAAATATAGAAGGGGTGGAGAAATTTGAATTAAAAAAAATGAAAAAATCACTTGATATCATCAGAGGAGCCAGAACGTTTCTGATAAATTTAATAGATGGGATTTCTATTGAAAAATTAAATGAAATTCCTCCAGGATTTAATAATAACCTGGTTTGGAATCTTGGACATGTGATAGCTAATCAGCAAATAATTTGTTACCTGAATGCAGGTGTTGCCCCTTTGGTGGAAGAACAATTTATTAATAAATATAAAACCGGTACCAAACCGGAAGGCTTTATTGATGAGGCTGAATTTACAGTTTGGAAAGGAAATTTGCTTTCTACGATTGATAAGCTTGAAGAAGATGTGGCTGCTCATAAGTTTGAAAACTACAAGCTCTTTGTTTTAAAATCTTATGCGGGGCTTAGAATTGAAAATATCAATGATGCCATTAAGTTCATCTCTTTTCACGATGGATTGCACGTTGGCTATTCAATGGCATTAAAGAGACATTTGGAAAATAATGGGTTTGGTAAATAGGCAACAAAGTGATTCGTATCCGCACAAAGCGGGAAACAATTAAATTAAAAATGGAAACATTAACTACTTTATCACCGGCATTTGATGTAGATACTATCAGGAAGTTGTTCCCGGTATTGAGCCGGAATGTGCATAATAAACCGTTGGTATATTTTGACAATGCAGCTACTGCCCAAAAACCACAGGTGGTGATAGATGCCTTGTGTAATTATTATTCCAATTACAATGCAAATATTCACAGGGGTATTCACACGCTTGCTGAAGAAGCCACCGCGGCTTACGAAGCAACTCGTATAGCGGCGCAGGGGTTTATTCATGCGCGGTTTCCCGAAGAAATTATTTTTACAAGAGGCACCACGGAAGGAATTAACCTGGTGGCTTATACCTGGGGAAGAAAAAATATTCATGCCGGAGATGAGATCATTATTTCGGGAATGGAACATCATTCCAACATAGTTCCCTGGCAAATTCTTTGTGAAGAAAAAAACGCGGTTTTAAAAGTAATTCCTGTAAATGATGCCGGGGAAATTTCTGTTGATGATTTTAAAAAACTTCTTTCATCCAAAACAAAATTGGTTTCCATTGTTCATGTATCTAACACGTTGGGAACGGTAAATCCAGTGGAAGAAATCATTTCTTTGGCCCATGAAGCGGGCGCTTTGGTTTTGGTGGATGGTGCGCAATCAACGGTTCATTTGGATATAGATGTGCGAAAAATGAATTGTGATTTTTTTGCTTTTTCAGGGCACAAGGTATATGGCCCTACCGGTGTAGGCGTGTTGTATGGAAAGAAAAAGATACTGGAAGAAATGCCTGTGTTCATGGGCGGTGGCGAAATGATAAAAGAAGTAACTTTTGAAAAAACAACTTACAATGAGCTTCCTTATAAGTATGAAGCGGGCACCCCGAATATTGCAGATACTATTGCTTTAAAAACAGCGTTGGATTTTATAAAGGAAACCGGAAAAGAAGTGGTGAGAAAACATGAGGATGAATTGTTGCATTACGCCACTTCGCAAATGGAATTGATCCCGGGTTTGCGAATCATAGGAAACGCAAAACATAAAGTAAGCCTTATTTCTTTCGTAATTAAAAACATACATCCTCAGGACATTGGTGTGTTGTTGGATAACCAGGGAATAGCGGTAAGAACCGGCCACCACTGCACGGAGCCGTTAATGAAGCGTTTTAAAATTCCCGGAACTACCAGGGCTTCTTTTGCGATGTACAATACAAAAGAGGAAGTGGACGTATTTATTATGGCATTGCACAAAACAATAAAAATGTTGTCTTAGAAAATGAATAAGAATCAAACCATAGAGGAAACACAGGAAGAAATTATAGAAGACTTTTCATTGTTTGATGACTGGGAAGGAAAGTATGAATACCTTATTGACCTTGGTAAAAAGTTGCAGCCACTTGATGATAAGCATAAACTGGAAGAAAATATTATTAAGGGTTGCCAATCCACCGTTTGGCTGGTGTCGGAATTTAAAGAGGGAAAAGTCTTTTTTAAAGCAGACAGTGATGCGATTATTGTGAAAGGATTGGTGAGCATGCTGATACAGGTTTTTTCAGCACATACCCCTGACGAGATCCTGGATGCCCAATTGCATTTTATCAACGAGATCGGGATGATGTCGCATTTAGCACAAACCCGTTCTAATGGATTGCTGGCAATGATAAAACAAATGAAAAATTATGCGTTGGCTTATCAGTCGGTGGGCTACGCAGAAAAAACAATATAATTATGGACGATGAAATTTTAAAACAAAAAGTAATTGATTGTTTGCAAACTATTTACGATCCGGAAATACCGGTTAGTATCTGGGAACTGGGTTTGGTGTATGAAGTATCTATTTTGCCCATCAATAATGTTCAGATTGTAATGTCTCTTACCGCGCCCAGTTGCCCTTCTGCACAGGATATTCCTGTGGAAGTAGATCAGAAATTGCGAATGATAGAAGGTGTGAACGATGTGAATGTTTCTGTGGTTTGGGATCCTCCATGGGATAGAAGTATGATGAGTGAGACGGCGATGCTGGAATTGGGATTTATGTAGGGTCGCTAAGTTTTTTTGAGGAGTCTGATTAAGGAATAAAGCACTGATAGAAGTCTTCTTGATTTTGAACATCTGGATAAGAAATTATTTCATCATATAAAAGCACGAGCCTTTTTCCCCATTGGGATGAGGGACTGTCTAAATCATGAAAATATCAGCACAGGAAGAATACGGTTTACGGATACTGTTGCGCATTGCAAGATGCCATGAGGATGAAAGTATGAGCATACAGGCATTAAGTACTTTAGAAGGATTGTCGCAGGCATACGTGGCCAAGCTTACGCGAACATTGCGCCAGGCAGGCTATATTAACAGTACACCGGGAAATATTGGCGGTTACATGCTGGCGAAGCCTTCCAGGGAAATCAACATTAACCATGTGCTTAAGTCATTAGGCGGTTCACTGTTTAATAAAGATTTTTGCCATGATTATTCAGGCGGCATGAAATTTTGTACCAACTCGGTAGATTGCTCGGTGCGTTCTCTGTGGCAGATGATTCAATTTGCTGTTGACCAGTTATTGGATAAAGTTACTTTGCATGATCTTATCAATTCAGAAAAAAAATCTTCTGAAATATTACAGGCGATTTTGTCGCCGCAACGTTAGGTAATAGGGTTTACATAGTTCAGAATGCAGGGGCTGAAAGAAGCTTTGCATTCTGAATTTTTATTTTAAATATCCCGCGATTATAAAAAAACTGATAATAACAATAATGAGAATTAATATGATTGCGAAATACATCCAGGGCATTTCTTTGAACTGGTGCTTTTGTTTTTTATAACTTTTTTTCTCAAGCTGTTTTTGAAGATCCTGGTTGAGCTTTGCGGCAAGCGCTGAAATGTTTTTTTTATTCTGAAATTTTTCAAGCCCTTCCACGGCATCATTCATCATCTCAGAATTAAGTAGTTCTTTCTCAAACTCATGCTTTTCTTCAGCAGACAATTGATCACTCAGGTAATTCATCAGTTTCTGATTGTCAATATCTTTATTGCTGTTGGATAATATGTTTAATAAATCATCTGCCATTCGATTGTAGATTTTAAATTTCCGGTTTTAGAATGTATAAGGCATATTTATTTTCAAATTTGAATGTAATATTTTTCATAACTCATAGCTCCCATCATGCTTTCATCAAAATTTTTAAATTCCTTTTCCCGTTCTGTAGATGGCTTTTAACCTGTAACATAGTGTAGCCCGTTATTTCCGCCACTTCCGCGTATGATTTTTTTTTTAAGATAAAATAAGTTTACACACCGTTGTTGATCATTACTGAGATGTTTTATAGACTCCTCCATGGTGTTTAAGAGCCTGTCTTTTTCGAGATGATTTATTTTTGTTTCAATGAATTCTTCCGTAAGCAAGATTTTTTCATCCAGTTCCACCTGGTAATTTTTATTACCTCTTATTTTCATAAGGCAATAGTTTTTAGCGATCATATAGATCCAGCTTTTAAAATACTCCACTTTATATTTTTGCAATTCATTGATCACCTTTAAAAAAATTTGCTGCACACCATCTTTTGCATCTTCTTCATTTTTTAAATATTTCATACAAACACCCAGCAACAGTAAGGTATAGCGCGATAGCAAAATGCCCAGCCATTTGTTATCATGGTCGCTATAAAAGTTCTGAAGCAATTCAGCATCTGTTATATGGTTATACTTGGCGGAGGGCAAGGTTTTATTTTCTTTTAAGGAGTTTGAGAAGTGTATAAATTATTTTTGGTAAAATTTTAGCGATCCTCTTTTCAAAATTTTACAATGACTTTTCTATTTTTAATGAGATGTAAACTTAAATGATTTCCATAATTTATCTTTGCCATTAAACATACAATAAGTTATGCAATATATGGTTTGCTGTGTGCCCGTGAGCCCGATGAGAGCAGATGCTTCACACAGATCTGAAATGGTATCGCAACAATTGTTCGGCGAAAAGTCTATAATAATAGAAAAGGCAGAAGACAACTGGGTGAAAATTCAATTAAAATATGATGGTTACCAGGGCTGGGTGCAGCAGAGCCATCTTTCTGAAATTGACGAAGAGCATTACCTGAAGGTGGATAAAGACCTTACTTCCGATTGGGTGAATGAGGTAGATTATAACGGCCATATTATGAGGGTTCCTATGGGAAGTTCGCTCAGCGCTTTCAGCAATGGCAAAGCGTTTTGGAGAAAAAGCTCGGTGTATTTCGGAGGGAAGGTATGGAACCCGGATGAAGTAAAAATAAATCCCAAATTAGTGAAGCAGATTGCTTTTAAATTTCTGAACACTTCTTATTTGTGGGGTGGCAAATCGGTGTTTGGTATTGATTGCAGCGGATATGCGCAAATGGTCTATAAATTTTTAAATAAGCAATTGCCGCGCGATGCATGGCAACAGGCAGAAGAAGGAGAGGTGGTTAATTTTTTGCAGGAAGCGCAAAGCGGCGATCTGGCTTTCTTTGATAATGCGGAAGGAAAAATTATCCACGTGGGTATTTTGCTGAATGAGCACGAGATCATTCATTCGTCCGGGAAAGTACGGATAGATAAAATAGATACCGAAGGAATTATGAATCTTGAAACGAAGCAAAGAACTCACCGGTTGCGCATCATCAAAAGATATTTTTAGATAGCTGTTATTCCCAAAGCTTTCCCGGCGTTGAATTTTGAATTGATTCCCTTTTTATTACTGGGCGCTTATACTTTTATTTTATGGATAAAAGAGGTATCATTTCCCGCGCCTTTTTCTTTTATTTTCTTATCAAAAAAAAGCATTTTGCAGGCCACGATTATCATCAGAATGGCGAATATTTTTTTTACCATTTCCTGCGATATGTTGATGGCTATTTTACTTCCCAGGTAGCTTCCTGCTAAAAAGCCAAGCGCTACCAGCCAAACGGTGCGCCAGTCAACATAACCCGCTTTATAATATTGCCAAACGCCCAATATGCCGATGGGTAATAATAATATTCCCAGGGACGTGCCCTGGGCCTGCTTTTGAGAGAATGCCAGGAAATAAACGAGGGAAGGTACTATAATGATTCCACCGCCCACACCTACCAATCCGCTTAGCATTCCGGCGGCAAGACCCACCAGGATTAATATTAAAATAATTTGCAGGTTCATGTCATAAAGATTTTAAGAAAAATTATTTGGGAAAGGTTTCCTTGTAAAATTCTATAGATTCATTAATGATCTCAAAGGCTTTTTCTTTGTCCTGAAAATCATGGATCTTCACTTCTTTATTTTCCAATACTTTGTATTGTTCAAAATAATTTCTGAGCACACTAAAAAAATGTGTTGGCACCTCATCAAGGCTTTTAATATAGTTGACGCTGGGATCTTTTGTGGCAATGGCAATTATTTTATCATCAATAAGCCCGGTATCTATCATTTGCATATTGCCGATTACGAGGGCTTCCACCAGGCATAAGGGTTGAATAACCTCTGAGCATATAACCAGAATATCCAGCGGATCGCCGTCTTTGCCCAATGTCTGCGGAATAAATCCATAGTTTACCGTGTAATGAAACGAGGAATAAATAACCCGATCCAACTTCAGAAGTCCGGTCTTTTTGTCTATTTCATATTTGGTTTTGGATCCTTTCGGAATTTCAATAAGTGCGTTCACTATTTTCGGAGCCTCTTCTCCAAATGAAGCGCCATGCCAGGGATGTAATACGTACATAGTTTAAATTGAGAATTAAAAATTAAGAATCAGGAATTAAAGGTAGCTTAATTATTTGCCCGGCTTATACCGGATCACCTCGGCTTTTTCTAAGGTAATTAAGCCGCCGGATTTTGATGCTTCAAAAATGGGTTCTATTGTTTTTATGAACTCAGTTATTTTATCTTCAGTGTCTATTATTTACACCACAATGGGGAGGTCTATGGAAATATCAAACAATTTGGCTGAATGAATTTGGCTGTTGGCGCCAAACCCCATGATCCCTCTGGAAACCGTAGCCCCCGAAAGTCCTTGTTTTTTTGCTTCAAAAACGAGGGTCTCATAAAGTGGTTGCTGCGCGTATTTATCAGATTCGCTAAGAAAGATTCTGAGGAGTTTTGCATTGGGATCGTTTTCCATCTTAAGTAAATTTAGTAAGGGATATTCCCGCAAAAGTGGCGGCAAGACCAATGAGGATGCTGAAGCTAACGTACGCAAAAGCGTGCCAGTATTGGCCATCACGCAGCATACTTACCGATTCGTTGGAGAAGGATGAGAAGGTGGTAAAGCCGCCCAGAATGCCGGTGGCCAGAAAGATCCGCCAACCCTCGTTGATGTTTCCTTTTTCACTAAGTGCATATACCACGCCTATTAAAAAACAGCCCAAAACATTCACAACAAAAGTGCCGTAAGGAAAAGTAGAGAGGAATTTATTTTGAATTAAAAGCGTGATAAGATAACGGCTTACTCCTCCAATAAAACTCCCCACCCCAATTGCCAAAAGTATTTTCATTTTATTAATTGCTTTTTATTTTCGTTTTGTATAGGTATGGTTTTTTATTTAGGAGGAATTAGGGAAGGATTTTCGTTGAATGTAAATTTAAAATCAACGAGCCAATTATTATTCTGTTTGATCATTTTTAATTTTTGCGGCACCTTTTTGTAAGTGTTGGAATAAGTGATTATAGTTACAGAATCAGACAGCGTTTGCGTAGAGTCTATAATAATATTTGCATCTCTGTAATTTTCTCTTTCTAAAGGAGTTCTTTTACTATTGAAGTCGCGTAAGATGTGCAGGTATTCAAGGTTGGTGCTGTCGGGAAGAATGTATCTTTCCGCTTTTACATAATCACCATTTAAAGACGCTTCTATAAAGCCTCTTCCAGATTCTAAAGGGTCATTTTTATTTTCGTCTGACGAATTATTACAGGCTGCAATTGCGAATATACAAGTCAGAAAGAGCAAGATTCTGTTTTTCATTTTTAAAATTTAAAGATTGAAGGTAAATATGTTTGGCCTGTAAATAAAAAGAACACCCCGGATGAGGTGTCTTTACAAGAATTATTTTGCGCTCTTTTTATTTATTCATCAGTTCTTTTACACTGTCCATCATTTTTTTAGCATGTTCCATATCTTCTTTTGAAAGGCTTTTCATCTTTTCATGAAGACTGTCTATGGAGCCGTCTATCTGGTTGTTGAGACCATGTTCCTTCATTTTTTTCTGAGCCATTTCCATGAGGGTAGATTTATCAAAGGCCACTTTCCATTCGTTGTTTTCTTTTTTCAAAACAAAGTCTGTTACCTCGCCGGATTTTTTGTCCTTAACAGCAACTGTAGCCCTGTCGCCGGTTATAACCGCATCGCCCATGTCCATGTTTTCTTTTTTATACATCATGGACTGAGAACTGTCTGGCATATTGTTCATGCCCATCTGTACCATTCCCAACATGCCCTCGCTGTCTTTGGTTACATATTTTTTGGCTTCGTCAATATTTTTGGAAGCCAGTGCATCAAAAAAATGATTGAGTACTGACTTGGGATCTCCTCCACCGGATTGGCATCCCGAAAGAATTATTACAGATACCATAATGATAAACGAAAGTGTTTTTTTCATAAGTCTTCTTTGTGAAACAAATGTAATTGTTATTTGGAAAGAAGAGAATTATTTTGATTGAAAACGACGCGTTGTATTTCCGAGCAATAAGGATTCACAAAAAGATTATCAATGGCCACGAACTGTATTTTATTTAATGTAGTGGTATGAAGCGGTATGGAACCTGAGGTGGCTTTTTTTATGGTTTTATAAATGTATTCAGAGCAATACATTCTTTCGTCGGTTGTAAGGTCAAACTGCATATCGAACCTGGTTCCTTTTAGAAAATAATCTTTAGCAATGCGTACTATCCCTTGCTGTTGCTGTTTGTTTAGTTGATACCTGAAAATTCCAAATCCTTTGTTTTCATACGGGTTACAAAAGAATTCAAATGGATCGCGCCTTATTTTCTGATCGGGATTAAAATCGCCGCCGAGTGCATGGTAAACAAATAAAGTATCCTCTTCCCAACTCGCAATTCCACAATGCGAATACGTTTTATCCTGTTGCGAAAGTTTTCTCATTGCATCACTCGTAAAATCTTTTCCTGTTCTTACCACGAGGTCTCCGGGAAGAACTGTTTTTTTTACCCTGGTAATTTGGTTGATTGCCTCATCAATGCTTCTTTCTTTTAGCAGGGAATCTTTTAAATTATTTGCATCGGATTGATTTGTCTTTTGAGAATGGCAGGCAAGTAGAAAAAATAAAAGGCAGCACAATGGCCACCTTTTCATGAAATCAAATGTGTCATTGCTCCTCATTTTTGATTTGCCATTTCTTTTATTTTTTCTTTATCGTAAGCTCTTATAATGGCTTTTACCAGTTTATGCCTTACCACATCTTCTTCATCGAGCACTACATGCCCTATGCCTTCCACATCGGCGAGTATTCTTACGGATTTTTCCAGCCCGCTCTTCACTTTTGGGGGAAGATCTATTTGGGTAATGTCGCCGTTAATGATGGCTTTTGCATTGGCACCGATTCTGGTCAGAAACATTTTTAACTGGAGGTCTGTTGAGTTTTGCGCTTCATCAAGAATGATGAAAGCATTGTCGAGTGTACGGCCACGCATATATGCCAGGGGCGCTATTTCAATGACTCTTGTAGTCATGTAATAACCCAGTTTATCAGCAGGGATCATGTCATCCAGCGCATCATAAAGCGGCCTTAGGTAGGGGTCAATTTTTTCTTTTAAATCTCCTGGAAGAAAGCCAAGATTTTCTCCCGCCTCCACCGCCGGCCTGGTAAGAATAATTTTTTTTACCTGTTTATTCTTTAGTGCCCTCACCGCAAGCGCCACAGCCGTATAGGTTTTGCCAGTGCCGGCAGGGCCTATTGCAAAAACAATATCGTTTTTGTCAATGGCCTGTACCATCTTTTTCTGGTTGGCTGTACGTGCCCTTACTGTTTTTCCATGCGGGCCAAAAACCAAAACATCGGTAAGGTTTTTATCAATAAAATTATCTACTACTTTTTCATCATCCCCTCCAAGAATTTGCTCCAGGTAATTTTCGCTCATGTTCCCGTTCCTTTCAAGATATTGAACGGCAAGATTTATTTTATCCCTGGCATCTTCAATCTGTTCGGGGGCGCCGCTTAGTTTTATTTGTGTGCCGCGGCTTAAAATTTTTAACCTCGGAAATTTCTTTTTTAAAATATCAAGCTTCCCGTTATTCACTCCGAGAAAATCAATTGGGTTTACAGTTTCGAGATTAATAATTGTTTCAGTCAATAGGTTTGTTTTTAGAGTAGAGCAATTGGGTTATCTGCTATTCAAATATAAAAAAATGAAAAGGCTTTACTAAATTACTTATTCACATTAAGTTGAAAAAGTTAAAAAAGAATGAAGCAGTTAGGATTCGTTTTATTTTACGCACCCGATAAAGTATTCCACATGAGGCCATGGATGCGCTTTCTAAAAATCTTTTACTCACTCAATTTATTTTTTAATAATTTCGGTACTCTAAATTGTTACCATGAAAAAAAGTTTTTTAATTATAATAGCCTGCGCTATTAGTGTATTTGCGTTCCAGGCTTTTACTACCACTCATCAGTCGAAATGGAAAAATCTTCATATTCTTTCACAGGATATTTCAGAAGATGATCTTGATAGCGTAATGCATCACTTCACCGCCTCGCTTGGTGTAAAATGTAATTATTGCCATGTGCGTAATACTGAAACAAAAAAAATGGAATTTGCAAAAGATGATAAACCTGAAAAATTAATTGCCCGTAAAATGATGTTGATGGCGATTGATATTAATAAGAATCATTTTCGCAATATTGAGGAAGACATGCACGATAAGGATGGAAAAGCCGTTGTGGAAAACGAGGGAGATTCTGTAAAATATATGTTGAAATATGTAACCTGCTATACCT
>JBDSOE010000118.1:0-15998 GCA_039915005.1 Ginsengibacter sp. | reverse complement strand
AAGACGCAACCGGCTACAAAGGTTTTTACTATCATTTTCTCGATATGAAAACCGGGCGACGTGTCTGGGAATCGGAATTATCAACTATTGATACCGCATTTTTTCTCGCCGGGGCGCTTGCTGCTGTACAGTACTTTAATCAAAAAATTAAAGTAGAAAAAGAAATTTGTACCCTCGGTGATGCGCTTTATCGCCGGGCCGATTGGAAATGGATGTTAAACGGCGGAGAATTGGTTTCCATGGGCTGGAAACCGGAAAGCGGATTTTTGAGGTATCGTTGGGAAGGCTATAGCGAAGCCCTGATCCTTTACACACTTGGTTTGGGGTCGCCAACATTCCAATTGCCCCCTGAAAGTTACCGGGCATGGCTCAAGACATATAAATGGAAAAAACTTTACAACATCGAATTTCTGTACGCCGGCTCCCTTTTCATTCACCAGCTTTCACACGTCTGGATAGATTTTCGTGGCATTCAGGACGAATTTATGATCAATAAAGGAATTGATTATTTTGAGAACAGCCGCCGCGCCACCTACGTTCAACAGCAGTATGCGATTCGCAATCCTAAAAAATTTGAGGGCTATGAAAAATACTGCTGGGGAATTACTGCCAGCGATGGCCCCGGCCCGGCGATGCAGAAGGTTAATGGAAAACGAATGAAATTTTATGACTATGTAGCACGAAAGATTCCTAACGGCCCTGATGACGGCACGATCGCGCCGTGGGCAGCGGTGGCTTCCCTGCCTTTTGCGCCGGAAATAGTACTGCCTACATTAAAACATTTCAATGAAACTTATCCCGATATTACCAGCAAATATGGATTGAAATGTAGTTTTAACCCTACTTTTGAAAGCGGGAATCAGGGTATTAAAGGCTGGATTTCTAAAGGTTATTATGGACTAGACCAGGGCCCGATTGTGCTGATGATCGAAAACTACCAGACGGGATTTTTCTGGCGATTAATGCGCAGTTGCTCTTATATCGAAACTGGTTTGCGGCGGGCGGGATTTAGGGGTGGGTGGTTATAGTACTTTTTAAAGAATAACGATTTAAGAATGGAAAGAAAAGCCAAATAGCTTGACCAATATTGCGAATTTTAAAGCGCATTCGAGACTTGTACTTATGGCTGATATTCTCCCCTTGCACTTAAAAAAAAAGGCACAATAAAATTCTGAGGTGGTTCTTTGGGGGATAATCAGGCTATGAGTTTATTTGATGCCTATCGCGCTCTTCTTTTATCATATCATGCGATTCCTTCAATTCATTTTTTTGCCTTAATAATAATTCCCGGATTTCCTCAGGTATATCTTCTGAAGCTGAAAGTGCTTCTTTGTAAGCTTTTTGTGCTGCATCTTCACCAAATTCACATAGCTCAAGTACGGACTTTTCTGAGTTACCAGTAAATGCAGCTTTCACATCCATCCATGTCCGGTAAATCTTCCCGGAATTAGTGGTGCTGTCTATTTCGGGTTCCCCACCGATACGCTGGATTTCCCTTGAAAGTTCCTGGCGAATATCGTTACTTTGCTGAATCATACTATTAAATAATTCATCGTAATGTGAATCATGTATTGAATTCTTAATCGCTTTCTCATACCCTTCGATCCGGTCATTATTAATTTTTACCAAATCATTTAAGATGTCTATTGTTTTTTCGTTGTAAGCCATTCCCCTTTCTTCGGAGCCGAAAATCACTTCTGAAGCTAATGTTTGTGAAAAATGAAGACATTGAGAATCAATAACTTAAAAAAACGTTAGTCAGAATATGTTTGCAAACCTTTTTTCCTGGCAAGTTTCTATTCAAATGCTGGTATCACCTGCAAGAAAACAGGCTTTTCTATCTTTGCCTGATGGCCTGTTGCGGTAAGTCTGCCTGTCGCTTTATCTATTTTAAAAGTAACAATGTTATCAGAACACTGGTTGGCTGCCAGAAGTGTATTGCCTGTAAGGTCTATGGTGAATTCGCGTGGCCAAACCCCACCCGAAGGGACATTCTCTACATACGTTAGCTTGCCGTTGTTTTCATCAATGATAAACACTACGATGCTGTTATGCCCACGGTTAGAACCGTACAAATATTTGCCGTCTGCCGATACCTTTATTCCCCCACATTTATTTTCTTCCGTAAAATTTTCAGGAATTGTTGCAATAGTTTGTATTTCTGAGAAAATCCCTTTTCCGCTGTCGTAGGAAAGTGCTGTTACCACAGACTTTAACTCGTGGATGAGGTAAGCATAGTGCCCGTTTGGGTGAAAGCAAATTTGACGCGGACCTGTTCCGGGCGGGGTAATAAATGCCGTTGTTTGGTCGGTAAGTTTCGGGGTTCCGTTCTCATAATTCAGCCTATAGCGAAGCACTTTATCCATTCCCAGATCAACTGCAAAAACGAAGTAATTATCAGGACTAAAAAGTATGAAATGCGCGTGTCCCGATTCCTGCCTGTCTTTGTTTGGACCAGAACCTTCGTGCTGTATCAAATCTGAAGCACCACCTACCCTGCCATTTTCCTGAACAGGAAATACAGCAATACTTCCGGTTTTGTAGTTGGCTATAAAAACTATTTTACTATCTTCACTTATGGTAATATGCACAGGCAGCCCTCCCAAAGTAGGGACCCGATTGAGTAAGGTGAGATAACCGGTTTGTTGGCCAACTGAAAACGAGCAGCCTATTCCACTGTCTTTTCCCTGATAATCATCCGTCTCATTCACTACGTACAAATAATGATATTGTTTATCAAAGGTCATGTATGAAGGCTTTTTACCACCTTTAAAACCTTTAAGAAAATTTAGCTCACCTGTTTGAGGATTCAACTCATAAAGAAAGATGCTTTCACTTTCAGCATCGGCATAGGTACCTATATATACCATTGACTGTAAGAAGTTTTTCATAGGCATAAATACTTTTTATTTTTCATTATCCCATTGCGGATCTGAACGCTTTTGCGATTTGAATCCTTAAATGAGAAGCCGCTGATGAATACATTACTACCGGGATAAAATCATTCCCTGTTTTGCTTCTTGCGGAGTACAATTTTACTTGTCTCTTCCATGCTCTTTACAGAAATCACCTGGTTTGGTTCCGATCCATTTTTCGTCAGTAAGTTGCACAAGCATAAGTTGAACAGGCTTATTGCCAACCGTTCCGGATAAATGTCCTTTATGTCCCTGCCCATCAAGCTTTGTATTTTGGTCGGCTCCAAAAGAAATCTCTCCGGCACCCATTTCCACACGTTGCCCATCCATTGTTTCCACATACCATCGTCCGGATAAAGGCACGATCCACTGTGGCTTTGGGTTCTCGTGCCAGGATCCTTTCCAGCCCACCGGCAACTCGGTAAACAATACCTTAGTGCCGGAAGGGGACAAATGGTTATTCCACTGCGGATCAGTGCCACTGCCCATAGACTCTTTCTCAAAAGAAGTAAGATCAGACCTTGTCTGGTGACTAACTCCTTCATCGTCTGTCCACACGTGCCAATACGATAGCGTAGGCTTTTTCTCTGCGGCGTGATCAGTGCCTGTTAACGATATTCTGATTTGCTCTGCAATCCAGCCTGGTGCCTCAAAAGGAATTAAATGTCCTACGCCTTCTATTGTTATTAATTTTGCATGATTTAAATAAGGCATCACCCGTTGCTTTATCACTTCGGAAGTCATCACAGGATCATCATTAGAAGCCAGGACTGTAATAGGCAGTTCGAGAGACTTTATATTGTCAGCAATGGAATGATTCATACCGTCTAAAATCCACCATTTCCAGGTAGCCGGATCAGTGATGAGTTGTGTTTCAAGAGCCAAAGCATATTGATCTTTGGTTAAAGGTTTTTTTATTGCGTCATCTATCAGTTTTTCTGCTTCATAAGGATCGGAGCGATGAAGCATGCGCTCCTTTTGCTTTTCCGGCAAAGGTTCTATAGTAGGCGGTGAAGGAGCCACTAAAATTAATTGATGAATTGAATCTTTTGGAGCGTTAGCGGCTACCTGCAATGCAATTTTGCCCCCCATCGAATGACCCACCAGCGAATATTTTTTGATACCAATCGACTCTAATTCTTTTTTTACATACTCGGCATAAGCCTGAATAGAAGGCTCTTTCATGGCAGGTAATGACCCAAAGCCTGGCAGATTAATTGCCACGCACAGGTAGTCATCCGACAGCTTCTCTATCACCCAATTCCAACTGACTGCCGACCCTCCAAAATAGTGTAGGAATACTAACACTTCCCGCTTATTTTTTGATTGTATTGTTTTATCATTTTCTACCATAATTCTTTGTATTTTTTTTGAAAAACTTCTTATAATCGATAGTCAGTTTTACTTTTTTCGCGATCACTCTTCTTTAATAGCCCATAGATGCATTATCTATTTCGGCCGGTGCCTACCTACCTGACCTTATTGTATTAACCAAAGGCGGTTGCCACTGATCCTCCATCTACGCGGTAGTTACTGCCTGTAACATAACTGGCATGTTCAGAACATAGAAAAGCAATTACGGAGGCTACTTCATCAGCTTTTCCACGCCTGTCCACTACAATATTTGCTCGCTCGTTTTTTAAGAACCATTCTATAGCTCTGTTTTCTGATGAACTTCTTTTTTTAGCCAGTTCTTCCATCATCGCATCTGTCATCGGAGTAGCTATGTATGCGGGGGAAACACAGTTTATCATAATTCCCTGAGGAGAATACGCTTTTGATAAACACTTGGTCAGATTGATAATACCGGCTTTACACGCATTGTATGGACTTTCTTCCTGATAAGGTTGCAAAGCATTTTCAGAAGCTATAAGCACCAATCGTCCCCAACCTTTCTCTTGCATCTGCGGAATAAATGCCCTGCATACACGTACCGCACCCATCAAATCAATATCAATAGTATTATACCAGTCTTCATCACTGAGTTTCAAGAAATCGCCGGCAGCGCCCCTTATACCAGCACAATTCACTACTATATCAGCCCCTCCAAATTTCTTCTTTGTTTTGCTGGCTAATTTTTGCACCTCTTCATTTTTTGTTATGTCTGCAGAAATAGCAATAACCTTATTATTACTCTTTGCATACGAACGAACTTCTTCGGCGGCTTTTTCCAGTTCTCCTTGTGTTCTGTCATTTAAGACAATATTTACTCCCTCGCTTGCCAAGGTTTTAGCTGTCGCAAGGCCTATACCTGAATCTCCTCCGGTAATTAGTGCTGTCCGGCCTTTTATTAATAAATCCATAGTTTATAATTATTTAGTATTAGGGTTAAATTGTTTCTTAAATTTTTTGTGTCGCTTTATCTTTATGGCTCTTCCTGAACAGATGGAAGCATTGGTCTCAATAAGCATACCTTAAAATAATATTTGTAAATCGTTGATAAGAAAATGAATTATTAATTGGTTTATTGTAAGGCCAAAGGGAAGGTTAGATAAAATTTTGAGGAATAAATTCATCTCTTTTTGGAAACCCTTCTACAAAATGAAATTTTATAACCCGTGCAGTTGTTGATTTTAGATAGGCATATTTAAAATAATCATAGAAGCAATATTGCAGTCGGAATAACTCAGGTTTTCGAAAGAGAACGATGGGCTCATGTCAATAACTGGTTCGCTACACTCCATTCAATTTTATAACTTTTACTGTACTGCCTTATTTTTCTCAATCATTATTTCTCAATCCGTGCCGTACGCTAATGCATTACGCATCTTTCGGGCTGGCATGTATCACCACATCTTTTAAAAAATTGGAATCATTGAACATTTCCAATTTTCTAATTTTGCTAATTTCATCATAGGTATACATGTATGCTTTGACGTTAGCTTCAATTGGTAACGCAACCGGCAATGAGAATTATGGCTGTGCCGGGCAGACCCGGTTTTTTAAGTGATTGCAGGGCTTCACTTTTATTTTTTTTGCCGTGTTCCGTGTCCTTAGGCACTCTATAAAATTTTGTAGTATTTCGCTTCCTAAGGGCAAGAACCTGGACAAACATCTACACACAATGATTCAAGGTTTCTTCTGCAGAAATAAAGGCAACGCCCAGTTCTTTTTTTGCCAATGCGCTATCATACACAATAGCTGCTTCGGCAAGTGGCGGCTGATTATTGAGCATCAATGAGATGTCAGAAACTTTATAACTTTCATTGGCTATAATATAATTTTTACCATGAATGCCCTTTGTGATTGCGGCCTGGAAAACAACTTCGGCAACATCTCTTACGTCTATCATAGCAAAAGCAACATCATTCGCATAAAGCATTTCTACAAAAGGATTGGGCGCCAATTTATTTTTAAGCAGGTATTGCATACCAACTGATGTAGAGTCGGGCCTTGTAGAAAGGCTGTTGCCGATTACCATAACCGGAGACAGTGAAGTAATTTCAAATGGCAGGCTGGGATGGTCATTGATGAATTTTCTTACTTCCTGGTCGGCTAAAAATTTTGCCTGTGCATAAGGATGATCCGGCTTACTCATGTATGGCGTATCCATCTCTGTAAAAATATGATTGGCAGGATAGCTTGCCGGGTTCAACGGGAAAGATGTATTCCATGCACCAATAGAGGCAATGAACACAACCTTTTTAATTCCGGCTGTTTTTGAAATTACTTCAAGAAAATTGCGTGTACCCTTCACCGTTGGTTCAAACAATTCGGTTTGCGGATCTTTTACATCCAATAAAAAAGGCGTGCCTGCATGTACAAGAATGTCGCAGCCTTTTGCAAAATCTTCCAGCATTTTTATATCACGAACATCTAAAGCGCAAACCTCAAGGTTCTTTACATTGGTAAGTGTGAGCAAATGCTCATACTTGCTTTTATTGCTGATGTCAGTAGAAGAAATTTTTACTTTAAAATTTTCTTCCAGAAAAATTTTAGTAACGTAGCTACCGATAAATCCGGCGCCGCCGATGATACCTACTGTCTGCATGATATTTTTTTTGTTTTGAGAATTGCTCTTTAAAATTTCAACTTTAGCTACTCTGGCCTGGAGAGTGTAGGACAAAAAGCCCCTAATCGAAAAGATTTAAAACCTAACATACAACGAGCAAATATTTCTCTCGGCTCCTGGCATACTTCTCTAAGTTTGATTTTAATTTCAATCCTAACTACATTTAAAATGCATCCTTAACCAAATTACTTATTGAGACTTTGTCGCATTCAGCAATCCTCCCACATCATAAAAATCAGAACCATATATTATTTTATGATCTTTATTGAATTCGTAGGTGCCATAAAATTTTACACTTGTTTCCTTCCCTGATGAATAAGTACCATTCCATGTACCGTAATACCGTACACTTCCGTCAAATTCATGTGAAGCCGAATCAAGACCCGGTAAAAATTGGGCATCAGTCAAATGAAGGTTGCTCCAGTTGTCGGTAATGTATTTGAGCGATGCTATCCAATGTGCTTTGGAGGTTATGGTGTCGCCATAAACAGGAGAAGACCAAATTGCACTATCAGCAGTTTGTGCCGCATAGGCATTCATATCTTCTTTTTCAAATGCAGTAATTGCAGCCTTTACTGTGGCCAAATTGGCTTCGTACAAAGCTTTCATTTCATCGCTTTTGCCTGAGGCCATATTTTCTTTTTGTTGGGGTTGATTGCAACCGACTGCCATAAGTGTGATGATGGCAGCAATAAATACTTTTTTCATTTTTTTTTAATTTTTGGTTTAAAAAGTTCTTTAGTAGAATTTAATCATCATTACGCTACCAGTATGCTAGACTAAATATCCCTTTATATGAATAAATTTCGTAGCTAAATCCACCGTACCAATGGCCCATACCTGGATTGTATTTACCCATAAATAATCTTTTGAAGAGCTAAATAATGTAACGTTTTCCCTTAAGTCAAAAATGCTGCTGTCTTTTCTTTGAATGGCAACACCATCTGCTTTAAGGGAAGTTTTCTGGCCGTCTTCCATGGTTATTTCTGCATGAACATCGAGTTGAAAACGGCCGTCTGCACGGATATACAGATAGTCAATTCCCGAAACTTTACCGCTGAGCTTTGAACCACTTGCTTCTCCTGCAAAAGCCACATCAAACCTGGCGCCTTCCGGAGGGACCGGTATTTTTTGAGCCGCTAATTCTCCCAAACTAACTCCGTATTCCACCAGGCCAGTGATTTTGAGGGTATATTCGTAAAGCGGTGTGCCCATTTCAATTGTACTCATATCTTTTTGATTTTATGGTTTTTGATTTTTGAAGTCAGGAGTTGCCAAACTTTTAAAGGGTTGGCAACCCTGAAATACATATTTCTCCAGGCTTGATTTTAATTTCAATCCTTTACTATTTTTGAAAAATCTCCGTATATGTACTCCCTCACTATTTTACCAGCATTATTAAAATTGTCAAACATCACCATCGAGACCTTTACCACTTCGCCGGTTTTTTTCGATTTGCCAGACCATGTCCACCATGATTGAACTATCTTATCATCATCTTTTTTGTAGTGGAGGTAATCAGGGTATCCAACTGGCACCATGTTAATGTCGTCGTAATAATCGAAATCGCTGAGCCACATTTGCATGGCATCTGCAATTGGAATAAATTTTTCCATTCCTGATGCCCAGTATTTAGCGGTATCAGAATAAATCATTTTGTTGGCTGCTTCATCTTTAGCCAGGTAAGCCTTTGCAGCATTATTTACCGCTTCAATATTGGGATGCTTAATGTAGATGGTGCCATTCTCTTCCTGTTGGCAAAAAGCGGCTATTCCTAAAAGAAATAAGCCTGCTGTGACCATAATTTTTTTCATTATTTTTAGTTTTATTTCTCTACTCATAAGGCTTTTCGATTACGCCCCCGCAGGAAATGTCTGTGCGGGACAGACCCGTTTTTTAAAGTGATTGCTGAACTTCACTATTATTTATTACTATACTTATTATTGATGCAGGCTTTTCAATCAGAGCTAATAATGTATTTTTTAAGAAATACATTCCCGGTAAATACACTAAATATCTACCGGCATTGACACGATAATCGGATCAATTACTGTGTGCTTTTCTTTGAATTTAGCATTATCAGGGTCTTGCAAAATGGCTTTGTATTTTTCCAAATCGGTTACTTCAATAACCAAAACAATTGAATTAGGATCATCTGTATCCTGGAAAGTTTTAAAGCTTGAAATTGCAGGAGCAAATATTTCTATCCGGTCCTGATGGCCTTTGAGCCATGTTGCAATGTCACCTACTTTGTGACGAGCTACGATTGTTGTCATAATTTTATTTTTAATTTTTTTCTTATTTAAATGGCCTGCCTATATGAAGGCAGGTAAGAAACGTCCCCGCAGGAAATGCCTGTGCGGGACAGACCCGTTTTTTAGAGTGATGGCCGGACTTCACTTTTTTATCAGGAATAAATACTATTTGTGCATTTTAAAATCAGTCAGCATTTAACATGAGAAATTTTTAGTTTCCCGGAGTACGATAATTAACAGAAATGTCTTTTGCCTTATCAATTTCTTCGGGGTCCACTAAAACTTCCGCTGAAACAGACACCAACCCGGAAGCATTGATGGATAATATAACAGCGGCTGCGGTTGCTGCATCCGGCAATGCGCACACGGTATATACATCGTGCTCACAAAAAGAATAGTAAAATGAATCCAGTTGCCCGCCCAGCTTCTTCACCGTATCTTCTATGGCTTGCTTTCTGATAGTGCCTCCTGTTTTAAGCAGCCCTTTTACACCTTCAGCAGTGTAGTCTGCTTTGATTAAATACTTTGTCATTTTATTTTATTTTTTATGATTAAAGTTTCCCTTGTCTGCCTGTCCGCAAGTAAGGTTCCGGCTTTTATATTTTTCACATTGGCGAACTCAGGTCCTGGCGGTGCTTTACTACCATAGACTCAAATGACTTTTGGGAAGCATTGAATTTTTTTAACCATGCCTTGTAATCTTCTTTGGGAAAAGCTGCTTTAAACATTTTGTCCCAATCGCTGTTAGGATCTGGTTCAAACGAAGCCCATCCTTTGGCAAGAGGAAACACCACCACCGCCTGGCTTCCTTTGCCAAAAGCGCTGGACTGAATGATATAGTAATTTTTGGAATTACCTTTCTTATACATTTCTTTGATCTTCTTTATTGCAGCAAAGAAATCTTCTTCCATGCCAGGGTTTATATCAATTAAATACACCCCCATCAGGTCAGTGTGCATTTCAGCAGGATTTGAAGACATATAACTATCATCGCTTACTTCATAAAAAAAACGAGTTACATCCCCCGATAAATGCCTTCCTACATTCAGACTCCAGTCATCGGAATGGCTTTTATCATCTGTGGCATTAAAGGCGGTTTCTACATCAGCCCAGGATGCAGGGTTACGATAAACAAAATGATATTCGCCAGTGTGGTTGCCCACAAGCACTTCATAAATATCTACGGCGCTCTGGCCTTTGTGAAATTCCTTATCGTGTTGTGCCAGCCCTTGCTCAAACTCCCGGCGATCGGTTGGCAACGGATGCAAAATGATCACCGTTGTTTTATTTTTCTTGGGCGCAGTTTCCTGGGCGCTAAGTAGCATTGGTGCTAGAAATGCAAATAGCACTAATAATTTTTTCATAATTTTTTATTTATTGTTTTAAAAAAGATTTGCTTACTGTATTCAAGTTAGTGTTGTAACGTTAATGCTTACACGAAAAAAGTGGTACGATAATTACTTTCCGGGTGAATAAGAAAGTTCAGGCCGCGCCATTGCTGAAATATTTTTAATGCTGGAAACCACCTGCAATAGTTTTCCATATAATTCCTTGCCTTCGTCTCCTAATAATTCCCGGTTCTCCGCGCGCATTCTTTCATAATCTTCGGCGCTCTTTGCAGAAGTTACTACCATAAAATAGGCTTCCTTTTCCCCAAATCCGTTTCTGTAGATACGGTACTGGAGTTTGGCTCCTTTTTTAGTATATAGTGCTAAAAAGGCTTTTGCAATTTCTCCGGTTTTGGCAATATTTTGAGGAGTTACATAATAATAGGTATAATGCCTGTATGGCATTCCGGCATTATTAATATCAATACCGCCGGGCATATAGGTAAGTTCCTTATCCAGCCTTACCATATAATCCCGGTGGCTGTTGTAGCATTTATCAAAATCAGCAAACATTTTAGTGAAGGCTTCCTTACCCATTTTCTCCTGCAAAGGAGCAAATGTATTTTTGTCGAGATCAGCCATGTTATCAACAGGCGTTACATAGATATAACGGTTATCATCCAGTTTTAGGGACAACCATCCATCCGGAAGATTAATTTTTTTGCATTCAGCAGCGAGGCCGGTGGCTAATTTTTCATAATCTGCGGTCATAGAAGGGAGTACCGGATCTTCATGAACATAGTAAGACTGGTATCTGCTATTGCTCTGTGCCTGATTGGCGCAGGGTACTAAGTACAATGCCAATAAAAAAACTGCTGTTTGAATAATCCTTTTCATTTTAGTTGTTTTAATTGTGAGCGAAAAATAATTCTCCTATAAAAACGATTCTCCTAAATAACATTTTAATCAACACATGTAGGTGTCTGTTAGGACGAAAGCGGGTAAAAACCTATCGTAGGGATGTTTTTATTTACCGGAGGATATGCCTCACTTAAAAAAGTGCCATAATAAAAAAGATGACGATGGATGGCAGGTTTTAAATGGAAAGGCGTTTTTTTTAGTATCAGCTCTATAGTAAATTAATAAGGCAAAATATTGTAGAGAAGGTAAATCATTGGCTACGCTTATTGAAAAATATAGTCAGCGCTTATGAGTAGCCGATGGCAGCAAGAGAGATTGAAATGAAATGTTAGTGAGTGTTTGGCTATAATTTCTGTATCCGCAGTAATAAATTCTTTTTCAAATTAGCGCTTAACGGAATAGTTTTTTTTGCAATCATTACATGGCTTGCGGCTATTTCATCAATATGAGAAATGTTTACAATAAACGAGCGGTGAACCCTTAAGAAATAATTGGCGGGAAGTTTATCTTCTATCTCTTTTAGCGTTATTACAATCAGGTATTCTTTTTCTATAGAATGAATACGGCAATAATTACGTTCCGCTTCTATGTAGAGAATACATTTAAAAGGGACTTTCATCATCTTTTCAAAACTCCGCACAAAAATGCAATCATTTAAGATGAAAGGCTTTAGTTCTGGTGTGTTGTTATTTATGGCTATGTGGTTATCAGTTTCGTCCCTCCTGCAGATAGAGAGTTCGATTGCCCGCTGTAAATCTAATTGGTTAAAAGGTTTTGAAATAAAGGCTGCTGGTTTGGTGGCTTTTGCCCGGTTAAAGGTGGCTTCATCTGAGTTGGCAGTAAGATAAATGATGGAAGTATCAGACAGTTGCTGTAGTTGTTTGGCCGTTTCAATGCCATCTAATTTGCCCTTAAGCTGAATGTCGAGTAAAACGACATCGGGTTTGTTATCTTCCATATGCAGGATCGCATCTTCACCCCGGCACAATAAACCAGTCACTTCATAACCAAGGTTGGTAAGCTGCATGGATATTTTTGCCCCAATAATCATTTCATCTTCCACCACCAATATTTTAAACAAAGTACCCATGAGCGTTTTATTTTTCACTTACGATAACTGGTTTTCTTACAGTCTTTTATTGAAAAAGATCTCCTTTTTCAATGCTAACTATTTTGCACAATAGTTTTTCCTAAGATCAACCTATCTTTCTGGTGATAAAACGAGGTAATGTGTGGGGTATTGCTAAAAGCTATACACCAGAATTCTTTTATAAATTTTTTCGGGGGATATGGGATAGAATTGTTGTGTTAGAGAACCAAACAAAAAAGAAATTGAGGAGAAAGTTAATTATATTTTTTTATAAGACCTTCTTTTTCTTTGTGTTCCATATTGTTACCACTGATATCGAAAACAGAAAGGGGCTTTCAAGGTTTCTTTTTGCTGGAAATTTTAACTGCTATTTGCTGAAAGACATGGCACATAAAAACCTCCATCTTTCAATTTTTTACTTTCATTGATATTGGATTTTAATAATACAACTATGGCAAAATCATGTGAATGCAGCCAGAGCAGTAAAGTGAATTTATGCTTCTTTTTCACTTTTTGTACGTTATTGATTTTATATTTGCATTTAACCCTAAAACAATATGAAAACTAAAGCCCTTGTCTTTATTGCCACCGCCCTGATTTTTGTTTCGTGCAAAAAAAAAGATAATCCCAACCCCAATCCTCCTCCCCAGGATACTTATATTAATAGCAATGCGGGAAGTAGCTGGAATTATCATGAGATAAATGCTTCCAGTGGAACTGCGAAAAATTCAGATTATACCATTACTTCTACTTCCGGTGACACTTTAATTAATAGCAGAAAATATCACGTTTACCATTATTCTTATGGGGGCAGTCAATACCTTACTATTTCAGGGCATGATTATTACCAGTACGATTCTATCCCCACTGGTTTAGGGCAAATTTTTGAGAGAATATATTTAAATGACAATACCGCTGTAGGAGCAAAATGGTCTCAGAATATTTCAATAACGGTTCCGGGTTTTCCCCTATCGGTTCCTTTTACTATTACCAACAATATTGTGGAAAAAGGAATTACCAGAAATGTGAACGGGAATAATTATACGGATGTGATACATGTTTCCACGAGTATCTCCTCCGTATCAATCCCGACGGGGCTCACTTCGAATGTTCACTCTTATTATGCTAAAAAGTACGGCTTAATTGAAAACACGTCTGTAGTAAGTTTGGATTTTATGGGAATGAAACAAGATGTAAATCTAAACACCAAATTAACTTCTGCTGTTTTAAAGTAGGTCAGATCGCCTGGTCCGTAAGATGAACTTTGGTCATGGCCTCGTAATGATTTTGCAACTGGTGAAGATAGATCGGGAGCATAATTACTCTTTTTTCATCACGATACCATATTTCAAAATTGGAAAAATGGTCCTGTTCAGGCGTTTGGATCCGAAACGCTCCCTTCATATATTTTATGGAGCCATCATCGTTTACCTTCTTTTGAAATTTCAACTTTAATAATTGTTCTTCATCAAGAGGAATCGGATAGAGGTCTTCACTTTTAAAGTAAAATTCCTGCACGCCATTGTTTACAGCAATTTCTTTTTCATCGTTATTGAAATCGGTTATTTCTCCCTGCCATGCCTGGCCATCACTTTCGGCAAGAACATAATCTCCTTTTCTTAATTCGCTGAATTTTATCATGATGAAGAATTTTTGCTCAATTTAGGAAAAATGGTTGAATTGCTTTATTGTTTTTTGTTCAATGTATTTGCTGGTTGAAAAAATAGAGACCCTTATGAATATTTTAAAAGTTGAATCGCCCCCGTACTTATTACAGTACCCAAAATAGCGCCTGTGCCTGTGTGCCGGAGTCAGAAAGAATGCCGGTCAGAAATGGAATACCTGATAAAATATTATTTTGTCTTTTATAAAAAAAATATCATCGCCCTGGGTTGCGATCATCTAAATGATCTTCTGAAAGTAAAATTCAACAATTGATTTATTTTCGCGTCATGTCATTTACCGCTATCATACAATCAGCCGCAATCAAAAGCCTGGAGGAATTGTCAGGGAAAACATTTTCTGCCACTGATTTCCAGATCAATGAAACCAAACCGGAGTTTACCGGCGATTACACTATCGTACTTTTTGCACTGGTAAAATCATTGAAGAAATCTCCTGAAGTATTGGGAAAAGAATTAGGAGATCAGTTGCTGAAAAATGATCCTGGTTTCTTTTCAGGATATAATGTGATCAAAGGTTTTCTGAATCTTGAGATGGCAGAGTCGCCACTGATCAAAGTTTTACAGGAAAATTATAACAACGAAAACTTTGGTAAAAAATCATCCAACCATCAAAAAGTAATGGTGGAATATTCCTCGCCCAATACCAACAAACCCCTGCATCTCGGGCATCTGCGAAATAATTTTCTCGGATGGAGCGTGGCCGAAATTTTAAAAGCCAACGGCAATGTGGTGATCAAAACTTCCATCGTAAACGACCGCGGCATTCATATTTGCAAAAGCATGATCGCATGGCAGCTATTTGCCAACGGCGCCACGCCGGGATCAGCAAATGAAAAAGGGGATCATTTGGTGGGCGATTATTATGTAAAATTTAATGACGAATACAAAAGAGAAGTGGATGAATTAATTCAATCCGGCAAAACAAAAGAAGAAGCGGAAAAAGAAGCGCCCATCATGAAGAAAACCCAGGAGATGCTGCTGGATTGGGAGAAAGGAAAACCGGAAGTGAGAGAGCTTTGGAGTACCATGAATGGCTGGGTGTATAAAGGTTTTGATGAAACGTATAAAAGAATAGGAAGCGATTTTGACCAGACATTTTATGAAAGCAATACCTATCTTCTTGGTAAAGATTTTGTGCGGGAAGGTTTGGATAAAAATATCCTGTTTAAAAAAGAAGACGGCAGCGTATGGATTGATCTTACCGATAAAGGGCTCGACGAAAAACTGGTACTGCGGGGCGATGGCACTTCGGTTTACATTACGCAGGATATTGGTCTTGCCGAACTGAAATTTGAGAAATACCATTTGGATAAAAGCATTTATGTAATTGGCGACGAGCAATTATATCACATGAAGGTGTTGAAAGAAATTGTCAGGAAACTGGGATTGCCTTTTGCTGATGATATTTTCCATTTGAGCTACGGAATGGTAGAACTTACTACCGGTAAAATGAAAAGCCGAGAAGGCACCGTAGTAGATGCGGATGACCTCGTGGATGAGATGATAGCCACCGCCGAAAAACACACGGAAGAGCTGGGGAAAGTAAAAGATTTTACCCAAGAAGAATTAAAAGAACTGTACGAAATACTGGGACTGGGCGCCATGAAGTTTTATTTATTGCGCGTAGATCCTAAAAAGCGGATGATATTTAACCCGGAAGAAAGCATAGACTTTCATGGATTCACAGGGTCTTTTGTACAATACACTTATGCAAGAATACAATCCATTTTGAGAAAGGTGGGCGGTGAGCAATCAGGTATCAGCAATCAGGTATCAGCCATCAGCCATCAGC
>JBDSOE010000098.1:0-2515 GCA_039915005.1 Ginsengibacter sp. | reverse complement strand
AAGTACAAATCCTGAACTTTCTATTGGGAAGAGGTTTCCTTTATGAAAATAAGGAAGAGCCTCGGATTAACCCGCCTTGTAAAAATTACTTTGTAAGCATCAAAGGCAGGGCATTTTCATAAAATAGTAAGAATTTATTTTTCTTTCAATTGCCCAATTTTAATGAACCCGCTATGTAGGGTTTACTATAGTTTGTGAAACGGTAATTTGTAGGCAACCAAGCTTAAAAACCAATCTCTATCTCAACTTGTGTATGTAATCGTTATTGGCAAATTGTTTCTTCACATCATTAAGGTCGCGGAGAATGCTGGCATCTATGAGTTTTCCTTCCATTTCCAAAACAAAACCACCAATCAGTTTTTCATCCACTTCTGTTTTTAAACTGAGGTTATCAATAGAGGAGGAGGATTTTATTTTTGAGACAAAGGTATTCACCATATTTTCGCTGAGTGGCGTTGCTGTAGTGAGCTTGGCATTATGCAGGCCTTTTTCTTTGTTATATTGTTCCAGGAAGGAAGTAACAATACCGGGCAGGTTGGATTCCCTGTTTTTATTGCAAAGCAACTGAATAAAGGTCTGTGAAATTTTAGAAAGCTTTCCTGCCGTAACAGCGCTGATAATCTTAAACTTTTTATCAGATTTTATGATGGGGCTGTTAAGCATCAACACAAATTCCCGGCTGATATCAATTATATTTTGAAGGAATAAAATATCATCACGTACTACATCAAACTGGTCCATTTCGATAGATAAATCAACCAAGCTCTTTGCGTACCGTTGTGCTAAACGTGGATTATTCATAATTTATCAATTAATTCAGGTCAACATTTTGTGTAAGCTGTTGAATGTATTTTTCCTGCTCTTCCCTGTTGCTCAATTCCCTACGAATTACTTTCTCACTCACTTCAAGCACTAAATTACCCACCTGGTTTTTTAAATCGGTGATGGCCGCCATTTTTTGCTGGTGGATTACAGATTGGGCATCTGCAACTATTTTGTTCATTTCTTCTCTTGCCTGTTCTTTCGCTTCCAATATTATTTTATCGCGGGTTTCTTTGGCTTCTCTCATCATGATACCTCTTTCCTCACGGGCCTTGGCCAATAAGGCTTCGTTCTCACTTTTTAATTCAGACATTTCTTTCCTTACATTTTCCGCCGACATAATAGAGTCAGAAATATTTTTCTCTCTTTCATCCAACGATTTCATAATGGGCTTCCAGGCAAATTTACCAAGAATCCACAGCGTAATGCCAAACGCAATCAGCGTCCAAAAAATCAGGCCAAGTTTAGGAAGTAAAAGTTCCATTCTTTATTGTTTATTATTTATTATTAATCGTTCTTAATTTTAAAAAAAATACTGCATCCCCCGCCCTGTGCTTCAGATGCAGTAAGAGTTTGTGCTTAGGCGGTTTTAAGAACGGCCAGTAATCCTGCGATAACTGCAAAAAGGGCAACCCCTTCTACCAATGCAGCAGCAAGAATCATGTTTGCACGAATTTCGTTGGCTGCTTCCGGCTGGCGGGCAATACCTTCTACTGCTCCTTTACCTATCTGGCCAATACCAATGCCTGCTCCAATAGCAGCTAAACCGGCGCCAATAGCTCCACCCATGTGAGAAAATCCAACTTCAACTAACAAGGTCAATAATGACATAATACTTGGTTTTGTTATGAATAAAAAAGTTTATAAAAGTCCGTCACTGGTTTTAGGATGTACATCATGGTCGCTTCCTTCAAAACCCTGCCCGATGAATATAGCTGTAAGTACCGTAAATATAAATGCCTGAATAAAAGCTACCAACAATTCTATGAAATAATCGAACACAATAAATAATACTGAAAAAGGAGAGAAGCTAAACCCGGCGGTAGAGCTCATGGCGCCAAAAATAAATATCAGCGAAATAAAAGCCAGGATTACAATATGTCCTGCTATCATATTGGCAAAAAGACGCACAATCAAAGCACCAGGTTTTACCACAAAAACCCCAAAAATTTCTACCGGAACCAAAATAAGTTTTACCAAAAAAGGAACGCCCGGAGGCCATAAAGTGTGCTTCCAAAAATGAGGTGTGGTACTGCCCAAAATAATAATTAAAGAAATAATACCCAATATAAAAGTAAAAGCAATATTCCCTGAAACGTTTGCTGAGCCCGGGATTAAGCCAAAAAGAGTATTAATTAAAATAAAGAAAAATAAGGTTAGAAGATAAGGCATGTATCTTTCCCACCGGCTTCCCAAATTTACTTTGGCCACCTCTTCCCTTATAAAAATAATAATGGGCTCCATTAAATTTTGTACCCCCGATGGCGCTGTTGTTACTCCATTTCCCTTCTTATATTTCTTAGCAATATTGATCATCAGAATGATGAACAAAGCCATAGCGAGAAAGGTCTGAACCACGTTGCGGGTAAGTGAAATATCATAAACGGTAACTCCTTCTTCTACCGGCACTATCGAATTTTCATTTACCAATTTATATCCATCATATTCTTCTATGCCTTCATGACCAAATCTA
>JBDSOE010000075.1:0-17614 GCA_039915005.1 Ginsengibacter sp. | reverse complement strand
TTGGTAGTAATCATAATTACACCATTAGCAGCACGTGACCCATACAGAGCAGTAGCAGCAGCACCTTTTAATACATTCATAGATTCAATATCATCAGGATTAATATCCGCGGCAGCATTACCGTAATCATATCCACCACGGCCGGTTCTTTCATTCGCGCTATTAGTATTTGAATTATCAACGGGCACCCCATCCACAACAAATAACGCCTGGTTATTACCTGTTAATGATTTAATACCACGAATAACCACATTGGTAGAAGACCCAATGCCATTACCCTGAATGATTTGCAGTCCAGATACTTTTCCGGAAAGAGCACTCATGGCATTTCCGCCACGAACCCTGCTAATCTCATCGCCTCCTATCTGTTGGGCTGCATAAGGGAGCGTGTTCTTGCTTCTTTTAATACCCAATGCGGTAACCACTACAGCAGATAACTCAGAAGCATTCCGGGTTAAAATAGCTATTACTTTATTATTGACGGGGGTCACTGAAGTGGGATTAAATCCTGTTGCCGTTATTGTCAGCGAACCAGCCCCTCTTTGGTTGAAGGTAAAACTTCCATTTTCATCGGCAGTTGTTGCATTTCTGGTGCCGCTTTCGGAGATAGTGGCATAAGGAACGGGAGAGCCTGCATCATCGGTTACTGTTCCAGTTACGGTTCGCCCTTGCGAGAATGCCAATGCTCCACTGAGCATCAGCATTGTAAAGAGTGCTAGAAATCTTCTCATGTTTTGTTTAAATTTTTTTTAGTTTAAAATTTCTTAGAAATGGTAAAAAAGCTCTGAATCTTGGTATAAAATAAAATCAAACATTCACAATTAGTTAACATCTAAGAAGGACGAAAGTAAATAACATTTTAAATATTTTATAAAAAAAAATAGGCAAATTTTGTAAATTCCTACACATTATTTTTACTTTATAATTATAAATATCACGATGAATTACGATTGCGATACTTTCAATACAAAAATTTATTTATTCACATAGCTGAAACTTTAGTCCAAAACTAAAAAAAATAGAAAAAAGTTTCCTTTTTTTGATAATTTCTAACACATTTCTAAAATACAGTTAAATAATTCAGGGCTTCTATTTCTATTTATATGTTACGTATATAAACGCCATATACAATCAATGGTTTTTGCTGGTTCTGCTTTCCATTACATGGTACCAATTTCGTCACCCAAATACATTTTCGTAAGCAAGTAATTCCGCGTTTATAAAGATTGATACGGCGCAGGAGGTCTGATTTCATATTTTACGCCCGTTTTAAAATGTCCTCTGCAAATATTGATTTTACTGGGCTGAGTTTTGAAAAGGGGTGTCACCCTGATATGTTTGGGCATGTTTTTGCAAAAAAATACAAATAAATCCTGCACATCTCTACAAGGAATCTCCTAGAAAAGAAGGAAATATAAAGTTGTAAAACAATTGGCAGCAGCAATAATGAACGAGAGATCCAAAAACCCATACTTCTTGCCAGGCGGGGAATTGAACGGTTCAAACGCTCAGCCTAAATATTCATTTCTAAAAGCGATACAGTTAAAGAAACAAGTTTTTTAAGCCCTCCGCAATGCAAGTATCACATAGTACGCCCGGAAATCATTTTCGGTAAAATGTATGAGAGTATTGGGTTTAGTGAGATTAAAGAAGTCCTTCAGGCATCTTTGTAATTGCACGCCTAACCTTTCCTTTAAGCAAATTGAAGACAATATTATATTAATTTTATAATATTATGTATAAAACAGTATACCAATTTGATAAAAAGTTATAAGTGTTAATTTTTTTTTAAGAATAAATCACAATCGCCATTTTTTTTAATACAAAATAATATTTATTAACATAGGCGAAATTTTAGTTTAGAACTAACATACATGGAAATTATTGTCTTTTATTTGACATTTTCAAACAAAATTCTATGAAGTAATTAATCAACATGAGCCTTCTAT
This sequence comes from Ginsengibacter sp., assembly GCA_039915005.1. Lineage (GTDB taxonomy): Bacteria > Bacteroidota > Bacteroidia > Chitinophagales > Chitinophagaceae > Ginsengibacter. The sequence goes on along the minus strand of JBDSOE010000075.1, from coordinate 15,665 downwards.
TTCTCCTTATATGTTATGAAAATTAACGCTATACAAAACTTATGATTTTTGCAGGTTATGCCTTAACTAACATGTTACCCATTCCCCACCCAAACACCTTTTCGTAATGAAGTAATTCGCCATTATTAAAGATTGCAACCGCGACGGAGGTTGGTTTTAATTAGGAGAATAGGTGCGCACCATATAATGACGAACTATTTCGTGTAATTCGTGTGAAATTATTCGTGCTAGCAACTCAAAAATTATATATCATCTGCATCTTCACTTCCGATTTTTTATTCCCCTTTATCTGATCCAATCCGCTACCGATTGTCTCTTTCTCCGAATAAATGGTTTGGGCAAATCTGCACCACAAGGAAAGTTTCCGGGTTATGTCGTAATTGACATTTAGATAATAGCGATAGCCCTTACCAAAAAAAACAGGAATGGAGTAGCCATACAACACGTCATTTTCAAATGCATACATACGGCTGTTGAAACCATCTGTTTCAAAATAGCATAGGCGCACATTACCTGAAAGCCGGCTTAACAAGGGCTTATAAATAATATCAGCATAGGTAAGAAAACCGTTTTGAGGATCATCGCCGCGCTTATCAAACCATGTCATTTCTACTCTTGACCTAAAAGTAAATATGGGGTCTATCTTATAACTGAACTGCGTTCTTAAACTTTGCCTAAGCTTCCCAATCACAGGATTTAATACGGCGCCAAAAGGATTGTAATTAATCGCTTTCTTTTCAGTACGATATCTTATATAAGTTTCCACCCCGCGATTGGGTTGATAGATCAATTGAATCATATAGTCATTCCCCGATGAAGGCGCATCTGTTCTGTACTTAAGCCAGGGGAAATGATAAAAATCGGCGTATGCATTAATCCGCAAATAATCAGTAGGGGCTATAGTGCCCCCTGAATAAAACCCGCTTTCATTGGTGGGGTAAGTGTTTTCCGTGAAAGCATTGGTATATAATGATTGGTATCCGCGTGAAATTTTTCGGTACAAAAAACTCATGTCCACATTTGAATGGGCACTTATCACCAATCCGTTAATAAAGGCTTTGTCACATCCTTCATCCATAGCAGCTTCTCCAAAAAAGTGCATGTTTTTATAAGTGTAGCTATAATCAATACTGTAATTTCCCACCTGCTTGCCGGCTATCGCATATCTGTTATATAATACATCATCTTTAGTAATAGTATGCTCAAATTTATAATGAACCGCGTTGGCGCCGATGTGAATTTTTTCTGTGGAAAAACTAACGTTTCCGCCCACGGTGAACTGTCCCTGTGAATTTTTATTGGATACTTCGCTGGCCGTCCGGTGAAAGCCTGATAATTGCAGCGAGGAAATGTAAGCTTCAAAATTGAGCGTATCTATATTGAAACTGGCATCCAATTTACGATAGCTCACAAATCCGGTGGCTTCCCATTTATTTTTTTGAAGAGTAATCCCAATTCCCCGGTTAAAGACGATTTCCCCCGCTGAATTATAAGGGCGCAAAACATCAGACTGTCTTTTTGTATTTAAAATGTCAGCACCCTTTTTAAAGGCAAGGCTTTGCCATTGTGTTAATCACTGCCCCATGTTTACTGAAAAATCTCCTATGGCAAGGGCTTTAATGATGGACAGGTTTCTTACAAAAAGATGTGCTGAATAGAAATCAAATCCGCTCCTTTGCGCCCCTTTGAAAAAGGATTCTCCCGCATCTTTTTCTGCAGTAAATCCATATTGCAATTGGTTTTTAAACTTGTATTTATACCTCAACAAAATCTTTTGCGGGCTACCGGGATAAAAATTTTTTGCATTACTACTATCCAAAAGGTATCCCCTGGATTTTTCCAGAACCTGTGTTCCTCTTATTAATAAAGTATGATCCCCGCCTTTCAACCGCCCCCATAAGGAATAAAAAATAACCTGTTTTTGCGCCACCGTTATGTAGGGTCTTACTCTCTTTATGGTGGCTACATCCCAGCCTGGTATTGCCTGCAATTCATAAATATCAATAAATTTTCCCAATAACTTCCTGTAAGAAAGAAGGTGGTTTATTTGCAATGGAGTTATTATTTGTAACTGTTGCAACAAACCTGCATCCGCATAATTTAAGTTGAGAGGATCTTTAATGAAATGATGCATCTCCTGTAAAAAGGCATCATCCTCTGTAATTACGTCTTCATTGGCTTCAGTGAGGTTTTCTAATTGCTGTTCCAAAACCTGTGGCGTTTCCCCAGGTTCTGGAAAGACATCTTGCGAATAAACGGTATTAAGAAGGCACCCTTTCATTAAGCAAAGTGCTATAAAAAAACTGGGCCTTATGCAATTATTTATTTTCAATCTCTTTTGATTTGAAATTTATAATGAGCATTAATCCAGGGCTTATTCCCAATTGCTGATGATAACTAACGCTCATGTCTAAGCGCAGATTATTCCAGCTAATACCGGCGCCGGCATATGGTGAAGAATTTTCGGAAGCGATACCTGCTCTTGCAAAAAATTGTTTCGCAAAGTTGTATTGGACGCCCGCGTTCACATTTATTGGAATGTCTTCCTGTTTTACAATTTCCGCGCTCACAATAAAATTTTCACTTGCTTCATACCCTAATCCAAATTTGTAAACAGAACCCAATTTCTCATTATCGGTCTTGGATAGTTTACCACCAACAGGATTATAAAAATGAATACCTGCGTTTAACTTATCGGTAAGATGCGCTATGGCGCCCATCTCAAAATTTATTGCCGAAGGATTCTGGTAGCCGGGTATCCGAAAAGAATAATAATTAAATTTGATTCCTATATCAAGTTTAGAACCCAGGCTTCGTGCATACGCAATCCCCAACTGTGATTCATTATAATTTTTATATCCAAAGTAATCGGCCTGCAATCCAAAATTACCCTGCCTTGTAGGTAAGGCCACCACAGCGGAATACAAGTCGGTAGTGGATAATAAAAATCTCCTTTCACCATAAACGCCCAAGGCAGAATTTTTAATTTGTGCAAGTGCCGCCTGGTTAGCAGTAAAAGAAAAGACATCAACATGATTTATGCTGTAAGCGCCGAGGCCAATATAAGATGCGGCTATAGGTTTGCGCAATGATTGCGCATTTACACCATTTAGTATAAATACAAATGCGAAAAAAAGGAAGATCTTTTTCACAGCATTAATTTAAATTTTAAATAAATTAAACTACCCGAAAGGTTATCGAAGGATTCAAAATTTTATACCGGCAGTACAGAGAAGTGCATTTCAAAGGTTGCCCATTTTAATCAGTTGATTTCATCTTAGAAATACTTTTTTCAAAATTGGCAACTTTCTTTAGCCACAATTTTAATTGAAGCCAAATAGAGAATAAATGTATCAATTAAATTTAAAATTATTAAGCCTTTCAAATAAAAAAATAAAAATGGCCCGGCATGATTAATTTTGCAGCATGCAATTATTAGAAGGAAAAGTGGCTTCATCCGCCATTAAAGAAGATTTAAAACTAAGAATTTCCGAATTAGAAAAACAAGGAAAAAAATTGCCTCACCTGGCTGCCATATTGGTAGGCAATGATGCTGCCAGCGAAACTTATGTAAATTCCAAAGTGAAAAATTGTAATGAAATCGGAATTGTGTCTTCGCTCTTCCGGTTTGAAGAAAGTATTTCTGAGGAAGCCCTTTTGGATAAAATTATTGAACTGAATAACAGAAAAGAAATTGATGGAATTTTAGTACAGGTACCTTTGCCAAAGCATATTTCAGAGAAAAAAGTTATCCTCACTATTTCTCCTGATAAAGATGTTGATGGATTTCACCCGGTAAATATTGGCAATATGGTACTTGGTTTTCCGTCCTTTATTTCCGCTACGCCTTATGGAATTCTTTTGATGCTTCAGCATTATAAAATAGAAACCAGTGGAAAGAATGTAGTAGTAATAGGACGAAGCAATAATGTGGGAACTCCTTTAAGTATTTTATTGAGCCGGAACAATGAACAGGGAAATGCTACCGTAACGCTATGCCATTCGCGTACCAAAGATTTGCCTTCTATCTGCAGGCAGGCAGATATTGTGATTGCCGCCATTGGTAAACCAAAATTTGTAACAGCCGATATGATCAAAGACAATGCGGTAGTTATTGATGTAGGCATCAACCGTATAAAGGATGCTTCAAAGAAGAAAGGATATGCCTTAAAAGGCGATGTTGATTTTGAAAATGTGGCGCCTAAATGCAGCTACATAACACCCGTACCTGGTGGTGTGGGTTTAATGACTATTGCAGCATTATTGAGGAATACTTATAATGCGGCCTCTCTGCACTCCAATTGAGGGTTCTAAGAAGGCATGTAATTTTATTGTTGAATTATTTTATTGTTGAATTGGTAATTTTTTTTAATTAAAAATCATCAATCTGAAATCTAAAATTTAAAATTTTAATTGGAAGCCTTATTAAATATAACGACCGCCTTGCCTGTAATGGAAGCCTTCTATACTTTGCAGGGAGAAGGTTTTCACCAGGGAAAAGCCGCCTATTTTATACGACTCGCGGGGTGCGATGTAGGCTGTGTGTGGTGCGACGTAAAAGAAAGCTGGGATAAAGATCTGTATCCCTTACAAGAGATTGAAAAGATAGTGGAAAAAGCAAAAATGCATCCGGCAAGGTTAGTCGTAATTACCGGCGGCGAACCCACCTTATACCATCTTGAGGCACTGACAAAATCTTTACAAAAAGAAGGCTTTCAAACTAATATAGAGACATCGGGATCAAACATGCTCACAGGTTCATGGGACTGGATTTGCCTTTCTCCTAAAAAATTTAAACCACCATTACCAGGCATACTTTTAAAAGCGAATGAACTTAAGATAATTATTTTTAACAAGTCTGATTTTGAATGGGCACAAAAATATGCCGCACTGGTTTCCCCTTCCTGCCAGCTTTACTTACAACCCGAATGGGGAAAAGCGGATATAGTAACGCCCTGGATCATTGACTATATAAAGCAAAATCCTGAATGGCAATTATCGTTGCAGATACACAAGTATATAAATGTGCCTTAGGGGCAGATGGTGATCCGTTCTGACATACAGCAGGCCATGATCTTATTAATCTGAGACAGGTTTCGGCCTATCCCTACCTTAACAACGCATTAAATAATTGCTTCGGAAATTCGTTTTACTTTTAAAGAAATCTGATTCATGCAAAAAGCGTTTTTCCTCTTTTTATTGTTATCCTCTTTTTTACATTCAAAATCTCAATGGTACGATCCTGAAAAAGTAGATCATAAAGCAAACACCATATACAACCTGGCCATTAATAAAGCACAAAGTGGCGAATATGTAATAGCCATAAAAATGATCAACGAAGCCCTGAAGATTGAACCGAAATTTGTAGATGCTTATCTTTCACTGGCAGGCATATACGCAAACGGGAAAGATTATACCGCTTCAGTAAATAACTTTGAAAAGGCTTTCACGCTGGATTCCATTTACAGCAAAGATTATTTACTTCCGTACTCCATCTCTCTATCGGGAACCGGGCAATTCGAAAAAGCCTTACATGCGGTATCCTCTTTTTTATTAAATCCTAAACTCAACGACAGAAGCATAAAGGCCGGGCAATTCAGAAAAAAAACGTATGAATTTGCAGTGGATTATGCGGCAACTCACCCTGAAAAAACGTATGTTTTTGCACCAAAAAATCTTGGCGACAGTATCAACACGACAGATCTCGAATACTTCCCATCCCTCACCATTGACAGCCGGAAATTGATTTTCACCAGGCGAATATTAAACAATGAAGATTTTTATGAAAGTGACTGGACAGATGGCAAATGGGGCAAAGCACATCCCCTTCCGGGAAATATCAATTCGCCCAATTTTAATGAGGGGGCACAAAATATTTCGCAGGATGGCAAGTGGCTAATATTTACGGGATGCAATTTTCCTGAAGGGTTGGGGAGTTGCGATTTATACATTTCTTATCTTACCAAAAACGGATGGAGCGAACCGCAAAATTTAGGCAACCACGTAAATTCGGAATTTTGGGAATCCACGCCTTCGCTTTCCCCCGATAAAAGAGATCTGTACTTCAGCAGTAATGTGCCAGGCGGTTTTGGTGGAAAAGATATTTGGGTATGCCACAGGGATGAAAATGGAAAATGGAGCGAGCCATTAAATCTTGGTGCAGAAATAAATACTCCTGGCGATGAAAGCACTCCGTTTATTCATGCGGACAATCAAACTCTATATTTCAATTCCAACGGGCATCCGGGGTATAGTGAAAAGCCCGATCTTTTTGTTACCCGAAAATTGCCGAATGGCAAATGGAGTCAGCCAGAAAATTTGGGTTACCCTATCAATACAATTGACGATGAAGGCTCGCTGATAGTAGCTGCCGACGGAAAAACAGCCTATTATTCAAGTGATCGCAGCGATACAAAAGGCGGCCTTGATATTTATTCTTTTGAATTGCGAAAAGATTTGCAGCCCTTAAAAACATTATGGGTAAAAGGAAAAGTGTATGATAAAAAAACAAAAGCAGGATTGCCTTCCACGGTTGAATTAACGGATGTAAACACAAGCCAGCTTAACAGTAAATTGCAAACTGACGAAGAAGGCAATTACCTGGTTACACTTCCTGTGGGCAAAGATTATGCGTTTAACGTTCACCGAAAGGGTTATTTATTTTATTCTGAAAATTACAACATCAACGAAACTGTAGATTCCATTTACACGGCTGACATACCGTTACAACCTATTGAAGCCAATGCTTCGGTCATTTTAAAAAATATTTTTTTCGACACAAAGAAGACCGATTTGAAAGCAGAATCCATTTCAGAGCTCGACAATGTAGTAAGGCTGATGAACGAAAATCCGAACATGAAAATATTAATAAGCGGCTACACAGATAGTGTAGGAAAAGCTGCTGACAATCTAAAACTGTCCGCCGGCCGTTCGTTATCTGTGGTGAATTATTTAGTGAGCAAAGGGATCAATAACAGCCGCCTTTCCTCTAAAGGATTTGGCGCGGACAACCCAATAGCAGACAATACTACTGAACAGGGACGGGCACTCAACAGAAGAACCCAATTGAGTGTGGTAAGCAATTAAAATCTTTCTGAATAAAAGGAATCACAGTCAGGCTGTTCGTACCGTAGCGATTGATCACAGACTCCTTTCCGCAATTTAATTTTCTCAAATAATTCTGAGCCCATTAATATTTTGATGTGCGGGAATTAGACTTTTTACATTCCATGACATTTTATTTTTAATCTTTTAAATTTAAATGGGTAAGGATTTAGTCGAGGGAATAATTTCAGATGAAATATTTTTTTTGGAATGTATCATAGTCTAAGTGAATTAAAACCCGAGGGGTTGATATTATTATAGCCATCCATGAAGTAAATTTAAATTTCCAACCCCGAAGTGGGTGACATTTTTTAAACTATTAAATTGATTTACCATGCCAGGCACATTTTCAGGGTTAACCTTAGCTTCATTAAATATCTTGCTATAATCATTACACCTTTCAGGATTACTTATCACCTGCCTTAAAAAAATATTAATTTACATTTTCCAGCATATCAAAATTTTATTTAGCCTAATTCTGAATTCCAAAATGTAAAAAGAAATTTTTACATTATTTTACAATACAAATTTTCTCATGCAAGATAATCTGCTATACCAGGTGGCACTAACCCTTATTCCTAATATCGGAGAGGTACATGCCAAAGCCCTGGTAAATCATTTTGGCAGCGCCGAAGCTATTTTTCATGCATCAAAAAAAGAGCTGGACGCCCTGGAAGGTATAGGAACCATAAGAACCTCCTCCATAAAAAACTTTCATGATTTCGGCAGGGCAGAAGAAGAAATTGAATTCATCAAAAAGTATAAAATAGAAACGCTTTTTCTTACAGATAAAAAATATCCGCAAAGGCTTTTGAATTGCTACGACAGCCCATCTTTACTGTATTATAAGGGAAACGCAGATTTAAATTCTTCCCGGATAATCGCCATTGTTGGCACCAGAAATCATAATGATTATGGAAAAAACATTTGTGAGAAATTTATTGAAGAATTAATAAATGAAGAGGTGTTAATTGTAAGCGGTCTCGCATTTGGCATTGATAGTATTGCCCATAAAGCATCGTTGAAAAACGATATAAAAACAGTCGGTGTTTTTGCGCATGGGCTCGACAGGGTGTATCCTTCTCAGAATACTTCCCTTGCAAAACAAATGATAAACCAGGGAGGTTTATTGACCGAGTTTAAAAGTAATACCCAACCCGATCGTCAGAATTTCCCCTCCCGGAACCGGGTGGTTGCCGGGCTAAGCGATTGCGTGGTGGTGGTTGAAACGGGCATAAAAGGTGGTTCTTTAATAACCGCCGAATTGGCTAATGGATATAACAGAGATGTGTTTGCTTTTCCAGGAAGAATTACCGATACCAAAAGCGAAGGCTGTAATTACCTGATAAAAAATAATAAAGCCGCTTTAATTACCTGTGCTGATGACCTCCTGGAAAATATGGGTTGGAAACAAAATAAAAAGCCATCAGTAAAAAAACAAAGGGAATTATTTATAGAACTTACCCCGGATGAAAAAATAATTGTGGATATACTTCAAACACAGGAACAGGTCCACATTGATGAATTGTATTTTAAAAGCAAACTCAACAGCAGCGCGGTAGCACAGGCGCTTCTTATGATGGAAATGCAGGGAATTATTACTTCGTTACCGGGAAAGATTTATAAAATATCAGGCTAATTATATGATTTAATAATTATCAGATTTACAAATTTGCCAAGTCCATATTATCTTTGCACATGGCTACAACAAACAGACCCTCCTCACTTCCCCAAAAATTTTTCGGTGAAGGACTCACCTTCGATGATGTATTACTCGTTCCGGCTTACAGTGAAGTATTGCCCCGCGACGTAATTACAAAAACACAACTTACCCCAAACATAGAATTGAACATACCCATGCTAAGCGCTGCCATGGATACCGTTACTGAAGCGAACCTGGCCATTGCATTGGCCCGTGAAGGCGGCCTTGGTATTTTGCACAAAAACATGAGTATAGAACAACAAGCCGCACAGGTAAGAAAAGTAAAACGCAGTGAAAGCGGAATGATCTTAGACCCGGTTACTCTGCACGTGGAAGCCACTATTGGCGATGCTTTGCGGCTAATGAGAGAAAATAATATAGGTGGAATTCCCATTGTTGATAAAGAGGGAAAACTCGCCGGCATCTTAACCAACCGTGATTTACGATTCGAGGATAATTTGAAAAGAAAAGTAAGCGAGCTGATGACAAACCATCATTTGATAACCGCCCCGGAAGGAACCGACCTGAAAAAAGCACAAGCCATTTTAAGAAAATATAAAATTGAAAAACTTCCGGTGGTAAATAAAAAAGGTATTTTAAAAGGCCTGATTACTTACCGGGATATACTGCAGGTACACAACCATCCTCATTCTACAAAAGATGAATTCGGGAGACTGCTTGTGGGCGCCGGCGTAGGCATCACCAAAGATATTGGCGACAGGGTTTATGCCCTGCAGCAGGTAGGCGTTGACGTTATATGCCTCGATAGTGCGCACGGACACACAAAAGGTGTGATTGACGCCTTGAAAAAAATTAAAAAAGATTTCAAAGATCTACAGGTAATAGCAGGCAACATTGCAACGGGCAGCGCTGCAAAAGCTTTGGCTGATGCGGGTGCAGATGCCATAAAAGTAGGCATAGGCCCGGGCTCCATTTGTACCACAAGAATCGTTGCCGGCGCGGGTGTACCACAAATAACCGCATTAATAGAAGTAGCCACAGCGGTAAAAAATAAAAATATTGGCATCATTGCAGACGGAGGCATCCGCTACACAGGAGATATGGTAAAGGCCATTGCAGCCGGCGCCAGTTGCGTAATGATGGGCGGTGTGTTTGCCGGTACCGAAGAAAGCCCCGGTGAAACTATCATTTATGAAGGAAGAAAATTTAAGCAATACCGGGGTATGGGTTCTTTGGGCGCCATGGCCCAGGGCAGCAGCGACAGATATTTTCAGGACAATGAAGAACAAACTAAAAAATACGTTCCGGAAGGGATAGAAGGCCGGATTGCTTATAAAGGATATTTACACGAAGTGGTGCATCAGTTTACCGGTGGTCTGCGTGCAGGAATGGGCTATTGTGGGGCAAAGGATATTAAGGCTTTACAAAAAGCAACTTTTATAAAAATTACCAATGCCGGTATGCGCGAAAGCCATGCGCACGATGTAGAGATCACGAAGGAAGCACCAAATTACAGCAGGTAGAAAAGATGTACGATATACGACGTACGATGTGCAATGTACGATGTGTGATGTGCGATTTAAAATTGCCACTCCTGATACCTGATACCTTTATTATCAACTAATGAAATTTTTAATCACCTTACTGCTCTTTCTTCCTCTGCAAATACTGGCTCAAAATGATTCCTGCCATTTGCGCATCAGTCTTTTAACGGCCACTCCGGGCGAAGAATTATATTCCACTTTCGGGCATAGCGCTTTGCGTGTAACCGACACCGTTAGTAACACAGACGTCGTATATAATTATGGCACTTTCAATTTTGATGAACCCAATTTTTATACAAAGTTTGTAAGAGGAAAACTTTCATTTTATTTATCAACCGATAATTTAGAAAATTTTATAGCAGAATACCAGTACGAAAACCGCGGCATAACAGAGCAGGTCTTAAACTTATCGTGTGCTCAAAAAGATAATATCAATAGACTATTACAGGCCAATATGATGGCGCACAACAGGGTTTATAAATACGATTTTACATTCGATAATTGTACTACCAGGCTTCGTGATCTTGTTGAAAAAGCGACCGATTCAACTGTTCATTTTGGAGAAGCGCTACAGGCCAAAGCAAGCTTCCGTGATCTCATCTACGAATATCTAAATGCCAATGATAAGCAGTGGAGCAAATTAGGAATTGATATTTTATTGGGGAGCAAAATGGATGTGATAATGAAACCCCGCGAGGTGATGTTCCTGCCCGATTATTTAATGAAAACATTCGACAGTTCTTCCATAGACTCGCGGCCACTGGTAAGCGACAAACAATCTTTGTACCACACAGATCACCCAGGAAATAAAAAGAATAACCTGGCTCATCCGTTTTTTATTTTCACCTGCCTGTTTGTGCTGATTGCTTTTCTGAGTTTTTCAAAAAGCTTAGTCATACAAAGATTCCTTTCTTCCTTCGATGGATTTTTATTTTTTATAACAGGGTTATTGGGAGTGCTGCTTTTATTTATGTGGTTTGGAACCGACCACATTATGTGTAAAAATAATTACAACCTGCTTTGGGCCTGGCCCACAAACATAGTCGCCGCCTTTTACATTCATTCTAAAAAAAGCTGGGCAAAAAAATATTTTATTTTATACGCGTTATTTAATTTACTGCTTCTTGGATTTTGGTTCTTCCTGCCACAGCATTTGAATCCATCCCTCATCCCTATTATTGGAATTCTAATTTTCAGAAGTTTTGTTTATATTTCTAAGAAAAAATTATAGATCATGTCAGAGATTATTGTCCGGAATAAAAAAATATTTTATCGCGCCGAAGGTAAAGGCAAGCCTGTATTGCTATTGCATGGCTTTGGTGAAGATGGAAATATCTGGAACCCTCAATTCAAAAGTTTAAAAGAAGACCATTTTGTAATCGTTCCTGATCTTCCGGGAAGCGGCCAATCAGAAATGCTGGAAGGAGAATGTACCCTCGATGATTATGCGGAAGTGGTAAAAGCCATAGTGGATAAAGAGGTTTTGGAAAACGGAAATAAGTCAAGAAAATCCTTCACCCTTATCGGGCACAGCATGGGCGGTTATATTACACTTGCCTTCGCTAAAAAATATCCGGAGACGTTAAACTCTTTCGGACTTTTTCATTCTTCTGCTTTTGCCGATGATGAACAAAAAATAGCTACACGTAAAAAAGGAATTGACTTTATTAAAAAAAATGGCACAGAAGCTTTTATGAAAGCATCGGTCCCTGACTTATTTTCAGAAAAAACAAAAAGTGAAAAGCCGGAATTGGTGGAAGAATTACTAACCCTTGCCAATAAAATTTCACCGGAAGCTTTGGTACAATATTATGAGGCAATGATAAAAAGGCCTGATACCACATCGGTTCTAAAATCTTTTTCGGGGCCGGTTCTCTTTATTATCGGGAAACATGATGCTTTAATTCCATTGCAGGTTTCGCTGGAGCAATGTCACATTCCCGCCATATCTTCCATTCACATTTTGCAAAACTCAGGCCATTTGGGAATGTGGGAACAACAGCAATTATCAAACATATATTTAGCCAATTTCTTAAATGCTTTTGTATAAGGGTTAGGCATTTTTAAAATTATATCTTCGCCTCATCTTTTTTTACGAAATTTATTACCGTTCACAACCACCTCCTTTAATGAATGCGAATGAAAAAGGTTATCCTCAATATTTTTGTTTTGCTGATGGTATTTCCATGCCAGGCGAAGCATATTATTGGTGGTGAAATGCTGTATGATTTTATTGGAAATGGCGCAGCTCCCAACACAAGTAAATATTTAATCACGTTGAAATTATTCCGCGATCAGAATTCACCAGCGGATGCAGCATCCATGCCTATAAACGTCTTCATAGGAATATTTAATAATGATAACTCCAGTCAGTTTCCCTTCCAGGGCTCCTACTTTGATGTGCCAAGAAATAATGAACAATCGGTAACCGTAAATCCTTTCCCTTCCTGCATCACCAATGCCCCATCTTTGGATTATCACATAGGGGTGTATCAGCTTACGGTTGACCTGCCGAATAATATAAAAGGGTATTCAGCAGCGTATCAAACATGTTGCAGAATATCACAGCTCACCAATGTAAATACTTTTGGCGGAAATGGAACGGGAGCCACTTACAGTTGCAATATTCCCCCTATGGCAGACCGCTCGCCTCAATTTTCTACCAGTATTGATGCCATTTGCGGAGGCAAACCTTTTCATCTACAATTTAATGCTACAGATGCCGATAACGATTCGCTGGTTTACGAATTCGTAGATGCGTATAATGGTGGTAATTTTCAAAACGCAACCAACGGCAATCCAGCTCCCCCACCTTATGGGTCCGTACCTTACAATAGTGGTTATTCGTTTCAGACCCCATTGGGAAACCTGGCCACCATTAATCGCGAAACAGGGATTATAAGCGGCACGGCTCCTGATGTGGGAAGATATGTGGTTTGCGTAGCTGTTTATTCATACAGAAAGGGGGTTTTAATAAATGAACACAGGAAAGATTTTATAGTAAATGTTACCAATTGTGATTTTGCGGGCGCCAGACTCAATCCCAAGCCCGTAAGCTGTGATGGGTTTAGTGTATCTTTTGACAACGATGATTTTTCTCCCTTGAACCATACCTTTTACTGGGTTTTCGGAGACCCGGCATCCGGCACTGCAGATACTTCCACGCTTCCCTCTCCTACTCACATTTATTCAGATACGGGAGTGTATGTTTATAAACTAGTGGTAAACCGTGGCGAACAATGTTCTGATTCTGCCACGCAAACTGTAAAAGTGTATCCCGGTTTTTTCCCTGACTTCGACATTAACGGGAAATGTATCAATTCACCCATTCAATTTATTGACCGGTCAAGTACCAATTACGGCGCGGTAGATTCATGGTCATGGAATTTCGGTGACCCGCTGAATACCGCTGATTCTTCTAAATTGAAAAACCCTTCATACACCTACAAAAATGCGGGGAGTTACCCCGTACAATTATCAATTACCAGCACCAAAGGCTGCAATAAAACCATAACGGATACCATTACCATCATTGACAAACCCGTTTTTTCCGTTACCAACGATACGCTTATTTGCAATATTGATACGCTGCAATTAACTGCTATTGGCACAGGAACCGTGATATGGACTCCCGCCTATAACATTAATAATCAAAATAGTTTTACTCCTTTGGTGAGCCCAAAAGTTACCACCACTTATTATGCTTCTTTGTCTGAAAGCCCCGGCTGTACCGCTATAGATTCCGTTCAGGTAAATGTGGTAAGCAATGTTTCTTTGCAGGCAGGCAATGATACTACTATCTGCCTCACGGATACTATTCAATTAAATACAGTAAGCAATGGGCTGCACTATGTGTGGACACCTGCTGCTACATTAAACAATAATACCTCAAAAAACCCCCTGGCAACCCCCACTGCAAATACTACTACCTACCAGGTAACAGCCAGTATTGGTAAATGCCAAGCTACTGACGATGTGGTCGTAAGAACCATTCCTTATCCAAAAGCGAAAGCGGGAGAAGATGCCACGATTTGCTTCCCTGAAAGTTACCAATTGAACGTTGTTGGTGGCAGTATTTATTTGTGGTCACCGGCTATCTTTTTAAATAATCCACAAGTTGCCAATCCTATAACCACTCCCCCGCAATCCATACGCTATGTGGTACAGGTCAACGACGTACTCGGCTGCCCTAAACCCGCATTCGACACGGTGATGGTTACTGTAGAAAAATTAGTTGCGGATGCGGGCCCAAGAGATACCAGTATCGTGGTAAATCAGCCTTTGCAACTTAATGCAACCGGCGCTGCCGAATTTTTTACTTGGTTACCTCCCAAGGGCTTAAATCGTAATGACATTTCAAACCCCATTGCTTTGTTGTCGGAAAGTCAGCAATACATTCTGAACATTATAAGTACAGCCGGTTGCACCGCATCAGACACTATTAATATTATAGTTTATAAAGTACAGCCTGGCCTTTATGTTCCTAACGCATTCACGCCGGATGGCGATGGCATCAATGATGTTTTCAGGCCCATACCCATTGGGATGCGGTCCTTAAAATATTTCAGGGTTTATAATCGGGCCGGCCAGTTGATCTTTTCGTCCAATGTACAAAATCAAGGCTGGGATGGCACTTACAAAGGATCGCTCCAGGATCCAGCCGTGTATGTTTGGATAGTGGAAGGCATAGATTATCTCGGGAATACTATCTTTAGAAAAGGAAGTGTTACGCTGATAAGATAATGTGAAATGGAAACGAAACATCGAACATCATACTCCAACATGAACATCGTACATCCAACATCGCACATCAGCCATTGCTATCTTCTTTTTCCCTGGAATAATCCAATATTATAACCCGCACGGATCACAGGGGTACTTCTCCCAAGGCCATCTACATAAGGAGAGTTTTTATCTTCCAACACATCCCAGGAAACAGAAAGAAAATAATAGGTATTATTACCGCGATACCGCCCACCTGCGTATCCTCCACCCAGCAGAAGACTGCTGGCATGAATATTCGATTTATCGGGGGAATAATTACTGCCGGACGCAGGAATGTATTTCAGGTGGATCATATTGTATTCATATTGCGCAGACGCAAATAAAAAATTTAGAGGAAATAATCTTACAAAAGCGCCGGGGCCATAGGTAGTCTGGCGGAGTTTATCTCCATAAAAATTATAATCTCTTTGTGAAATATAATTCAGGTTAAAATTAATTCCGGCATCAGCCCAATTAGTGAGGCTGTATCCCAACTGGGGCGCAATGCCGAGCATCGTTGTTCCGTTGGAAAACCCAACATTGGCGCTACCTCCTGTAAATAATTTTTCTTTTTGAAAGCCTTTCTTCCC
>JBDSOE010000203.1:0-17056 GCA_039915005.1 Ginsengibacter sp. | reverse complement strand
AGACCAATTCTTTTGAAGCCGGATTGGATTGGAAATTTTTCAATAGTCGTTTTAGTATAGATGCTACTTTCTATACCAATAATACCATTAATCAATTAGTATTGATAGGTTTACCGGCAGCAAGCGGATTTCAAACTCAATACATAAATGTGGGAAACATTAAAAATTCAGGATTTGAATTAATGCTTTCAGGAAATCCGGTACGCGAAAAATCATTTGACTGGAATACTTATTTGAATTTTGGCCTGAACAGAAATAAGATTATTTCATTAACAGAAGGAATAACCCAAACAACATTATCGCCATCCACTAGTTTTGGCCAGTTGATTATTAAGCCTGGAGGCTCTTACGGAGATATTTATGGATATGGATGGGCAAAAGATCCAACCACAGGTAAAAACCTGATTAATAGCAATGGGTTGCCTGTAGCTACCAGTTCCCAAAATCAAAAGTTAGGAAATTTTAATCCGGATTATACAATTGGATGGGGTAATACTTTTTCATTCAATAAATATTCTTTCTCCTTCCAGATTGATGGAAGAGTGGGCGGAATCCTTGTTTCAGGAACGGATGCTTTAATGTCCTTTTACGGTGTAAGTGATTACACAACAAAACTCCGTGATGGCGGCCTTGTTCTTCCCGGAGTTCACAGCGATGGAACACCTAACACCACTGCAATTACTTCTGAAAAATTATGGACAACTCTCTCAAATGGCGGACGGTCATCAGGGTATGACCAGTTCTTTGCTTTTAGCGCCACCAATTTTAGGCTAAGGGAATTGTCATTAGGATACACGTTCGATGTACATAATAGTTTGATAAAGGATATAAGATTGTCTTTGACCGGAAGGAATTTATTTTTCCTTTATCGTGGCAAATCATTAATTGATATTCCGGGAATAGGGAAACGTACTTTACCGGTGGATCCGGAATCAGCCCTTGGTACCAGTAATTACCAGGGAATTGAATCGGGTATGCCTCCTGTGATAAGAAGTTTCGGCCTTAATCTTCATTTAAATTTTTAACCCAAAAATATTCTCGCAATGAAACCTTATTTAAAGAACAATGTATTATTCCTGATAATAACCATCTCTTTCTTGTCGTGTACGAAAAACTTCGATAAGATAAACACCGACCCGAGCTCGCTTACCAGTGTTGGAAAACTTGAATTTGGATACATGTTTTCCCGTGCCCAGTCTGGTGCTTGTATGAACCAGGGATATTATCAAACAGTGCAAAATTTATACGCTGATTTGTATGCTCAATATTTTGCATTGAACACTACCAGTTTTCAAACGGATCGCTATGTGATGAATGATGGCTGGCTTCCGCGCTTAGGTGTGGTTACTTATGTTTTTACAGTGCCACAATTAAAAACGATCATTGTAAATTCAGATTCTACTTCGGGAGAAGCGGCTCTGGCCAATATTATGTGGGTTTATGCTTTTCATCACCTTACAGATTATTTTGGCCCGGTTGCCTACTTCCATGCAGGAGAACCTATCGCATCCATACCTTATGATTCCCAGGAGTCAATCTATTTAGACTTTTTTAAACGACTTGATGCAGCTACTACTATTTTAAAAAACAGTGGCAAGACTAATGTTTTTGGAAGCTCTGATATCATCTTTAGGGGCAATGTTGCTAACTGGATTACTTTCGCAAATACGCTTAGATTGAGGCTGGCATTGAGAATCTCCAAGGCCCTTCCTGATGTTGCAAAGCAACAGGCTGAAGCCGCAGTAGCCGGTGGAGTAATGACAGATGTTACACAATCTGCCTGGATACTAAAGACCCTCAATGGGTCTGACGGAAATGGCCTGACGCGGATCGCCTCATTTCATGAATTTAGTATGAGCTCTACTATGGCATCCTATCTTAAAGGGTACAATGATCCACGTCTTCCCGTTTATTTTCAACCAACAACTACAGACGGTTCATTTAGAAGTATTAGAAACGGTACCCCTGCCGCAGATTTAAGTAAGCCATTCAACAGTGGTGCCAATACTTCCAATGTAGGTACTTATTGGGTACAATGGAACAATGCCTGGGTTCCTAATTTAACAGTGAAACAACCTGTTATGTACGCCGCAGAAGCTTATTTTTTACGGGCAGAAGGCGCACTTAATGGATGGAATATGGGAGGCTTGGCACAGGATCTTTATGAAAAAGGAATTGAGACATCTTTGAAGGAATGGAAGATAACAGATCCGGTAATTGTAAACAATTACAAACAATCCGCTGCGGTTCCTGTTGCTCCCGGGGATTTTATAAATTCACCTGCTGTTTCTGATGCTCCTGTTAAATGGAGCAATGTAGAGAGTATAGAACGTGAGCAAATTGGAATTCAAAAATGGTTAGCTACTTATCCCGATGGTATGGAGGGCTGGGCTAGTTTCCGCAGAAGTGGTTATCCAAAAATGTACCCTGTTGTACAATCAGATAATGCCGATTTACCACAGGGAACCTTTATAAAGAGACTACCTTATGCTTCCTCTGAAGCGACAACCAATGCTACTGAACTGGCAAAAGGTATCCAGCTTTTGGGTGGCCCTGATAAGGTTACAACACCTCTGTGGTGGGCTAAATAAAATAGATTGTAGCATATAAACTTAATGAATCCGGGGAGAGCACGCTTCCCGGATTCATTAAGTTTCTTTTAAGTAAACCAGAATGGCTTTATAAATAGGATTATTCAATAAGAACTGTGGTACTCTAATTTCAGGATTTAATGTCATCAAAATTTATACTATACACCGTCTTGTTTTCCTTTTTGTTTTGTCCGGTATTTGGCAAGGCATCTAATAAGAATATTAATGTCTTCTCAATTGGCAATGCAAATGTGGCGGAATGCCCTCTCACTTCCCATGAACGTGGATGGATGCAAATGCTGCCTATGTTTTTTGGATTGAATGTTCATTTTAATAACTATGCTATTACCGGAAAAAGTGCTGATGCTTTTTTAAATGAAGGCAATTGGAATGTTGTTTTGAATCAATTAAAAGAGGGTGATTATGTATTTATAAGTTTTGATAATGATTCTTCAACGAGTATCAATGGCAAAGAAATTTATCAAAAAGCGATAACACGTTTTATTGCCGACATCAATCAAAAGAAAGCAATCCCTGTTCTCTTTACACCAATAATTACTCAAAAAGAAAATGAAGTAATCGCAGCCTCAATCAAAGAGATTTCGGGTAAGAATAAAATTGTGTGTATTGATCTAAGTAAACCAACAGAAAATATAAGAGAAAAAATAAATCAAAAAGAAAAGAATAATTTGAGCATTAATGAAGCAATACAAGTAGCCAGGATCGCTGCACAATCTATCAAAAATAAAATACCTGACTTCGAGTTAAGTGATGCTCAAAACGCAAATGGCAAAGCTACCTATTTGCCGGCCTTTGCCAATGAAACAGCCGACATCATTGCATCCAATCTAAAACAGGAAGCGGCTTTGGATTTTAATGTAAGACAATTGCCGGTTACCAAAACCGGATGGGAATCATACAGAAAAAAATTAAGGAATGAATTGCTGAAGGCTTCGGGAGTGGAAATCAATCATTCTCTTCCATTAGATATTCATGAAACGGGTAGTATTAAAATGAATGGCTACACCATAAAGAAGATTTATTTTCAAACAAAGCCAAATGTATATGCCACCGCCGATTTGTATGTCCCGGATGGAAAAGGAATTTTCCCGGCAATCATAAATATGCACGGCCACTGGCCACATGGTAAAGTC
This sequence comes from Ginsengibacter sp., assembly GCA_039915005.1. Classification (GTDB taxonomy): domain Bacteria; phylum Bacteroidota; class Bacteroidia; order Chitinophagales; family Chitinophagaceae; genus Ginsengibacter. The sequence continues at coordinate 13,311 of JBDSOE010000203.1, read as the reverse complement.
GGAGAAATGGTACAGCCGCGTGCTCACGAACTTGCCTTAAATGGCTATGTGTGTTTGAACATTGATGCGTGGGGTTCCGGTGAACGAACTACCGTTCATGGCATAGACGAATATCATGGTTCCAACCTTGGTGCTTCTTTAATGAATATTGGCGAAACTTTATTAGGGAACCAGCTAACGGATAATATGAGAGGAGTTGATCTGCTAAGTTCTCTACACTATGTTGATAAAAATAATATCGGTGCTACAGGGGCCAGTGGTGGTGGCAACCAGACCATGTGGCTTTCTGCTTTGGATGAAAGGATTAAAGCATCCATGCCGGTGGTAAGTGTAGGCACTTTTCAATCTTATATTATGGGTTCCAATTGCGTTTGCGAATTGATGCCCGAAGGTTTGACCTTTACTGAAGAATCCGGTGTATTGGCTCTTATAGCGCCACGCTCTGTCAAGATATGCAGTGGTTTAAAGGATGTCAGCCCTACTTTTTATCCTTCAGAAATGATGAGAAGCTATACCAATGCAAAACCAATTTTTGCTTTGTATAACACCGAAAATAATATTAGGTACCAGCTTTTTAATACACCTCATGGCTATTGGCCTGAAATGAGGCAAGCCATGCTTGGCTGGTTCGATCTGAAACTAAAAGGAATCGGGAACGGAGATTTTAAAGAAGAAATTCCATTTACCCTTTTACCGAATGAACAACTGATGGTTTTCCCCAAAGGCAAAAGAGATCCTCTGGTAGTAAGCACTTCCGATTATTGTATTCAAAAAGGAGAAGTACTTTCCAACTCTCTTTATAAAAAGGAAATTATCAATAAAGAAGATAAATTAAAGAAACTGCGTGATATTCTTTTGTTACCCGCCAAACCAGATGTTGTTGAAAAAGTTCATGAATACGAAAAGGAAGATGGTTGGCGACGGATAGTTTTAGAAACTACCAACAAGCATCTTATTCCATTAAGATATTTTCCTTCGGTAAAAAACAATGCGCCGTTAGTAATTATTTGTTCCGACAGCAACATGAATGAAAAAGAAAAAATTCTCATTAAAGATTATATCCAGAAAGGGTATGGCATTGTAGTAGCGGATGTTTGGGGAAAAGGTGAATTAGCATCATCGCAGGCAAAGGCAACTGATGGCCGCCTTCCTGAATTTCATACCCTGGCACGCGCTGAATTATGGTTAGGTAAAACCATAGTGGGACTATGGGTGAGTGATATTGACAACCTCATTAAATATGCACAAAAAAATTATAAGCCATCTTCTGTAACCGTTGATGCCAGCAAGGAAATTGCGATAGCGGCATTAATGCAATCTGCCTTAAATAATAATGTGAACACTTGTATTTTAAGAACCTGCCCTTTAAGTTATGCTTTGGACAGAAGAGAAGGAATTGATTTTTTCAATATGGCCATTCATGTACCGGGCATTCTGCAATGGGGAGATATTTCTTTGATCGCCGGATTGAATAAACGCACTGAATTAATTTTTAAAGATCCAGTGTCTGTTACAGGAAGGAAAATTAAGGATAAACAATTATCGGCTTTTAAAGAGAAGTTTTCAAAAATGAAAGCAGCCTGCAAAAGCGAAAATAAAATTTTATTTATAAACTGATTTAATCATCTTTTAAACATAAATGTTATGGGAAATAATCGAAGAGACTTCCTAAAAATGGCGGGACTGTTCGGCGCAGGAATTGCATCTGGCTCTTTGCAAAGCTTTTCAAAAATCAGTAACCCTATTGAAGTTGATGAAAATGGCTCATTAGTAGAAAATGAAAGCCAGGTCTTTAATATGTGTGGGTACCGGGCGCCAAAATTAGAGACAGTCAGAATTGGTTTTGTTGGCCTTGGTAGCAGGGGCAGTGCGGCTGTACCACGAATCAATTATATTGATGGCATCTCAATAAATGGCCTTTGCGATATTCGTCCGGAAAGAGTACAGATGGCTAAAGAAAGTATTAAAAATTCGCCTTACAAACCTGTGTTTTATTCGGGTACTGAAGATGATTATAAGAAGATGTGTGAGCGTGATGATATTGATGTGATCTATATAGCTACCCCATGGAATTTGCATGTGCCCATCGCAGTTTATGCCATGAATCACGGTAAGCATGTGTGCGTTGAAGTCGGCAATGCTGAATCCATTGACGAATGTTGGCAATTGGTCCATGCTTCAGAAAAAAATAAAAAGCATTGCATATTTCTTGAGAATTGTTGTTATGATTTTTTTGAACTACTTACGCTCAACATGGCACGACAGGGTTATTTTGGTGAAATTATTCATTGCGAAGGCGCTTATATTCACAATAATGTAGAGAGCTTGTTCGACGAAAAAGCCCGTTATAAACTCTGGCGTTTAAAGGAAAATGTAAAAGGCAGCGGCAACTTATATCCCACTCATGGATTGGGGCCTGTATGCCAGGTAATGAATATTAATCGTGGTGATAAACTGGATTATTTAGTTTCCATGAGTGGCAATGATTTTACCATGAAGGGATTGGAAGAGGAGTCTTATAAAAAGAATCCGCTGGTATTCAAACCTTTTCTTAATGATCAATTCAGAGGAAACATGAATACCTCAATCATTAGAACCATCAAGGGGAAAACCATTATGCTGCAGCATGACGTCAGTTCATTGCGAGTATATTCCCGACTTCATTTAATAAGTGGTACTAAGGGAAGCGCGCTAAAATACCCATTACCCGGAAGAATTGCAAATACGCATGAGGGCTGGCTTTCAGAAGATAAAATGAAGAAACTGGAAGATACCTATACGCTTCCCATCGTAAAGCGTTTGGGTGAAATGGCACAACAAATTGGCGGGCATGGCGGGATGGACTTTTTGATGGACTGGCGATGGGTTGATTGTCTGCGCAATGGGTTGCCAATTGATAATGATGTGTATGATGCTGCCTTGTGGACATCTATTGGCCCATTAAGCAAGTGGTCTGTGGCACACCGTTCTTCCGCTATAGATGTCCCTGATTTTACCCAGGGATCATGGAAGAAAAACAAACCCGTTGACCTTTCTATTGATCATGGAAATCTGACGAAGGTAAAAACCATTGCCAAATAGACTAAAAGAAACCCCTTAAAAAAATAAAAATTAAATTAAGAAATAAAAAAGCATGAACATTAGCATTCAGAAAGATCCGGAAAGGTTAGGTATCGAAGCAGGAAAAAAAGCTGCGTCTTTAATCCGCGAGACAATTCAATCAAATGGTAGCGCAAATATTATATTGGCTACTGGATCCAGCCAGTTTGAGACATTAAAGAATTTAATTAAAGAAGAAGGTATTGCTTGGGATAAGGTTACCATGTTCCACCTGGATGAATATATTAATTTGCCTGTTTCTCACAAGGCAAGTTTCAGGAAATATTTAAAAGAAAGATTTTTAGATAAAGTTCCAAATTTGAAAGCCGTTAATTTTATTAACGGTGAAGTTGATCCTGCAGAAGAATGCAAAAGGCTGGAAGTATTGATTAAGAGGTCACCAATAGATGTTGCCTTAGTTGGTATCGGTGAGAATGGGCATCTTGCTTTCAATGATCCGCCTGCTGATTTTGAAACGGCGCACGCCTATATTGTGGCAAACCTTGACACGTTCTGTCGCCAACAGCAAATACATGAAGGCTGGTTCTCATCAATGGAAGAAGTTCCTACTCAGGCCATTAGCATGTCTGTAAAGCAAATTATGTTATCAAAGCATATTGTTTGTTCTGTGCCGGATAAGCGAAAAGCCAATGCCGTGAGAGACACTGTAGAACAAGAGGTCAGTAATTTATATCCGGCAAGTATATTACAAAATCATCCGGACTGCCATCTTTATTTGGAAGAGTCGTCTGCATCTGAATTAAAAAGAAAGACAACTTTAAATTAAATTATTCCCTAGATATGAGAAGTCATAAAATAGCAGCCGTAGATGTCGCTTCTTTATCCAAAAAAGAAGTGTTCCTGTCGCTTATCTTAATAGGAACACTTTTTTTTGTTTTTGGTTTTGTATCATGGGTAAATGCTATTCTGATACCTTATTTTAAAATAGCCTGTGAGTTAACTCATTTTGAATCTTACCTGGTGGCTTTTGCATTTTATATTGCATACCTGGTAATGTCGGTGCCATCTTCTTTTTTAATAAAAAGAGTGGGATTTAAAAGAGGCATTATGCTTGGTTTTTGGATTATGGCAATAGGTACTTTTCTGTTTATTCCGGCAGCATACGTAAGAACTTACGGGCTTTTTCTAACCGGACTTTTTATAATTGGAATAGGGCTTGCCATTCTTCAGACAGCGGCCAATCCTTATGTTACCATACTTGGCGCCCCTGAAAGTGCAGCACGGCGCATCAGCGTGATGGGAGTTTTTAACAAAGGCGCGGGCATCATTGCCCCTTTATTATTAGCTGCGGTAATTTTAAGGCCTGATGACAATGAGATTTTTAAAAACCTGTCTTTGTTATCAGTTGAGGCAAAAAATGTATTGCTGGATGGATTGATAAGACGGGTAATTCTGCCTTATGGAGTACTCACATTTATTTTGGTTGTTCTGGGAATCATTGTACATTTTTCCCCGTTACCGGAGATTGATACTGAGACAGAGAAAGGAAATATCTTACTTGCTAACGCCGATAAAAAAAGCATTTTTGAATTCCCTTATTTAATTCTTGGAGCACTGGCCATATTCCTGCATGTGGGTACACAGGTGATCGCCATAGATACAATTATTGGTTATGCAGGTTCCATGAATATTGGCCTTACAGAGGCCAAGGTGTTTCCTTCTTTTACTCTGTTTGCAACCATCTGCGGATACTTCCTGGGAATTTTATTTATACCAAAATACATTTCTCAATTGAATGCACTCAAGGCTTGTACCTTGCTGGGCTTGTTGCTTTCCCTGCTCATTTTATTTTCAAATGGAAATGTTTCATTGTTTGGTTTTGAAACACATGTGTCTATCTGGTTTATAGTATTATTGGGATTGGCTAATTCACTCATATGGGCGGGCATTTGGCCACTGGCTTTAAATGGGCTGGGTCGTTTTACGAAATTGGGTGCTTCTATATTGATTATGGGCTTGTGTGGGAATGCAATACTCCCTCTTATTTATGGAAGAATTGCTGATATATATTCTGTCAGGACCGGCTATATTATTTTACTACCTTGTTACCTGTACCTGATTTTTTATGCGGTCAAAGGGCATAAAATAAAATCATGGACAAAATTAAAAACACTGGCATGGGAAAAAAATTAAAGATTAAAAATGGTCGCATTATCACTTCTCACCGGGTCATTGAGAACGGGTGTATTTTTATTAACGATAATGTTATTACTGAGATTGGCATAGGAGATATTTCATCAAAAGCAGATGTTGTTTTGGATGCCAAAGGAAATTATATCAGCCCGGGATTTATAGATATTCACATTCACGGCGGTGGCGGAAGTGATTTTATGGATGGCACGGTTGAAGATTTTCTTACTATTGCGGAGACGCATTTGCAATATGGAACTACCGCGCTTGTACCTACTACACTTACTGCGGAAAAAGAAGATCTGCTTCACACATTGGACATTTATAAAAAAGCAAATGCTAAAAATAAAGCAGGTGCACAGTTTATGGGAATGCACATTGAAGGTCCCTATTTTGCTATGAGCCAGAGAGGTGCACAGGACCCACGCTACATTCGCAAGCCAGATAAAAAAGAATATAGTGAGATCATTGAAAAAGCCGGAGACATCATTGCAAGGTGGAGCGCTGCGCCTGAGATTGATGGCGCTTTGGAATTTGGCCGCTATTTACAGGCCCATGATATTTTGCCGGCGATAGCTCATACCGATGCGGTTTATGATGAGGTAGTAAATGCTTTTGAAAATGGATATACATTGGCTACTCATTTTTATTCCGGTATGTCAGGCGTAAGTAGGAGAAATGCGTTCCGGTTTGCTGGAGTGATAGAAAGTGTTTATTTGATGGACGAAATAGATGTGGAGATCATTGCAGATGGGGTTCACCTGCCCGCGCCCTTATTAAAATTAATTTATAAAGTAAAAGGTGTTGACAGAATAGCATTGATTACCGATGCCATGAGAGCTGCAGGAATGGGGGAGGGCGAAAGTATTCTTGGTTCTAAAAAGAATGGGCTGAAAGTAATTGTTGAAGATGGAGTAGCTAAACTCCCCGACCGCAGTTCATTTGCAGGAAGTGTGGCCACTACCGATCGGCTTATAAGAACGATGGTGAATGTTGCAGGGATTTCATTGATCGAAGCTGTGAGAATGATGACTTTAACTCCCGCGAGGATCATGAAAATAGATAAGCACAAAGGATCATTATCAATAGGAAAGGATGCAGACATTGTGATCTTTGATGACCATATCAATATTCAATCCGCTATTATTGGTGGAGAAATTTTATATAACAAAGTGTAAGGGTTAGCGCCGGTAAATAATCATGAAACATTTACGGAAGCCCCTTCGGGTAATGGGGTAATAAATGCGAATACTTTTTGTAAAAAAATATTATTTTTGTTCAAATGAATCCAGTCATCATAAAAGAAAAAACCGCCTTTAATACCAAAACACGCCTGCAATCACTCGATGCTTTACGCGGGTTCGATATGTTTTGGATCATAAGCGCTGAGGTCATAATCCATGGTTTGTCTAAAGCCACTAATTTACCCGTATTTAATTGGATGAGTGCCGAACTGCTGCATTCACCGTGGAATGGCTTTACTTTTTATGATATGATTTTCCCTCTGTTTATTTTTATAGCAGGGGTTTCTATGCCTTTTTCTTTTGGTAAACAATTCGAAAAAACCGGAGTTAATAAATTATTGGTAAAAAGAAATATCTACAGATCGCTCATTAAACGAACGATTATTCTGATTCTGTTAGGAATGATTGTAAATAAAGCTCAGGATTTCAATGGCTATGAAAACATGAGGTTTGCCAGTGTCCTCGGGCGGATTGCATTATCTTGTTTTTTTGCGGCAATTATTTTTCTGAATACAAATCTCCGGGGGCAGTTGATTTCTTTTTTTATTTTATTGCTGGGCTATTGGGCGGCTCTTACGCTGATTCCTGTTCCGGGATTTGGCGCTGGCGTTTTAACGCCCGAAGGAAATTTGTCCGCCTATTTAGATAGAATGTTTTTGCCCGGCCAGGTGCTTCGCAAAGTGTATGATCCCGAAGGCATATTATCAACGATACCTGCGATAGCAACCGCTTTGCTGGGTATTTTTGCAGGCCAGTTCTTAAGGTACCCATTTGATAAAATAAATAAACTGCGAAAAGGGCTTGTACTTTTTGCAACAGGAATCATTTTATTAATCCTTGGACTTTTATGGGACAAAGTTTTCCCTATTAATAAAAATATATGGACGAGTTCGTTCGTACTTTATGCCGGCGGATGGAGTGTGTTATTACTTTCTGTTTTTTACCTGGTGATTGATGTGTGGGAAATGAGAAAATGGAGTATGCCATTTGTTTGGATAGGCATGAATTCTATTTTGATATACATGGCTTCTCACGGTGTAATAAATTTTGAATCTTCCTCACACTTTTTGTTTGACGGGTTAATAAACCTGACACCGGAGGCCTGGCACCTGATGTGGGTGTGGGTGGGAGTTGCCATCATTCAATTTGCTTTTCTTTTCTTTCTGTATAAAAAGCGCTTGTTCTCGAAAATTTAGAAGAGAAATTTGTAACGGAATCTTTGTGAAAAATATGGGAACTATCATGCGTGCATATTTTGCAAATAATTGTTTTATTAAACGCACGTTCACCCAAACAAAATTTCTTTATACCTCTCACAAAACACTTTCTCACTGAAATGTTGTTCGGCATAAGTCCTGCTGTTGCTTCCTACTTCTTCTAATAAATTTTTATTGCCCGAAAGATGATTCAATACCCATATTGCTTCTTCAATTATTTTATTTTCATCGGGATTGTTTTTTAATAAAAAACCGTTTTCACCATTAGTGATATAATCCGGAATGCCATCAACGGCAGTGGAGACAACCACTTTGCCATAAGCCATCATTTCCATCACGGCTAAGGGAAGGCCTTCAAAGGCAGAGGTAAGCAATAAAACATCTGAACTTTTATAAATTTTTTCTAACTGATCCCTCTCTTTAATATTTCCATAAAAACGACAATACGGATACTCTTCAGGATTGATTATTTTTTCTACATCGCCTACAAATGAAAAATGAATAGTGCTTTTCATTTCAAACAATTCTTTTGCAATGGCTGCAATAAGGTGCACTCTTTTTTGTGGGGCACCTCTGCCAATAAAAACTACTTCTAAGTTTTTATTTTTGTTCTCTGATCGTTCGGGAAGGCGTACCATGTTATCTATAAAAAACAATCGTGAATAATGGTTCTGTGGTAGATTATTTTTTTGGTACAATGCTTCGGCATCCCTTTTCAGTTTTGCAGTACTGAAAACCCTGGCATCAATATCTTTTACAAATGCCTGTGTATAATTGAGCCAGGTATTTAAATGTGAGATCTCTACGAATCTTGCTTCTTTTTTTATGTAGGGAAGCACTTTGTAAAAAAACAAACTTTCGCCGCCAACTACAATAGGGTGATCTGTTTTGTTAATCCACGAAGAAATGATTCCCCTGTAAAAAAAATTTATGAAGTGGTATAATTTATTGTCTATAGAGCGATGCAGGTCTATAATGCGCACTCCGGGCATTTGAAAAAGCGAAAGGAATTCATTGTTCTTTGGCTTCTTGGAAAAGATGACGAGGGGAGTTTGGTTTGCAAAGCACCTGCACAGGTCGGCATTCACTTTATTGGCGCCACCAATATCGGCAGAGGGACAAAAAATAAAAATTTTGTGTTTTGTTTTTAAGGTAAAAAAAGGAGACATTATTTTCCCTAACAGCACAAAAGGAAATGCTAACACTGCTTCTAATCTTCGTTTCAGAATTGCCTGTCCGTAGGTCATTTTGAATGGTAATATTTTTTTAATAATGAAGCAAGATAATCATCATTAAAATGAATATTCAATTGGTGTATAATAGGCTCAATGGTAGTGGTATCAATGTTGTAATTATCTCCTTTGTCTGCTTCAATGCAAATTGCTTTTTTATGTAAATGTTTTTCAATGGAATGGATAATAAAAGGGACAGAATAATTTTTTGGATTGGCAATATTAACGGTGCTGTTTAAAAATTTATTTTCATGTAAAATAGTATCGGCTATTGAATACATATCGTCTATGCCAATGATATTTCTGTAAGCATTTTTCCAAACGGTTAAGGAATGATTTTGGAGCACATTGAAGATGAAATAATTCAGCAGTGTGTAGGGATTATTTGAAACACCGGCAAGATTGGAAACCCGGAACAAATAATATTTGGCAACGTTTTTTTTAATGAACTCTTCAACTGCTTTTTTATGAACTACATAGGGAGCATTTTGCAAATCTTCATCCTCAATGCTACAGGTGCTGAAATACACCAAAGCCTTTCCCGTGTTATCTTTGATGGTTTCTCTTAGCAATTCAAATTCTCTTAAAAAGTTTTGTGCAAGGGTGTCTTTTGAATTGGAAACGCCTGATGCAAAAATGATAGTATCCTTATCATTTTTATAATTTACGAACCTGTTGGCAATCATTCCATTTCCAATAACCATAGTTTTTATTTTTCACCTCGCTTTTTAAATTCTACAACAAATGGGCATCGGGGCTTTTCTTCTTTTTTATATAAAACACAATTGCTCCCATCAAAATCAGCATCACCAGTAAACTGCTGATGATACTTATCATTCTTCCTATTGTATAAGAGGTGGGTTCAAACATAAATTCTATTTCATGATTCCCCGCAGGAATGAACATTCCGCGAAGTGCATAGTTGGTTTTAAAGTAATCTGCTTTTTTCCCATCAATAAATACGTTCCACCCCCGCGGATAATATATTTCGCTGAACACAGCTACTTGCGGTGTGGTGCTGTGGAAAGTATAATCTATTTTATCATTCAGGTTTTGTTTTAGTTTTATGGAAGCTCCTGAATCGGGCACAGGGGATTGTTTTATTTGCGCTTTAAATTTGTTTTCTATCACTGCTGTATCTTTCAAATCGGTGTTGTCAAGTGCCAGCATTTCCTGGTCGGCAGTTTCCACATATTTGATCCCTTTTACCAGCCATACATTTCCGTAAGCGCCGGGATTTAATTGCGGCATGGGTTTGCCCGTCTGGGGATTTTGTGTAATAAAATATTTAGTGTTCAACATATTGAAAACCTGCATATTCCCTTTGCTCAATTGGTAAGTGATAAGGTCATTGTATAAAGCCAGTTTTGCGGGATGATAGCCGCCCACAGAATTGTGATGGAAAGAAGTGGAAGCATCGTTAAAGACATCTACTGTTTGATTAAACACCCTGAAGTTAGCGTGGTCAGGGTCTCTCAAAATTTGTAGGTCTGCATCGGTAGGAGTAAAGGCAGACTCGTAATCGCTTTCCTCGACGAATTTTTCTGTATTTAAATACCGGCTCCCTATGTCCAGAAGATCGTAGCCGGTAAGAAGGATTAATGCCGAAATAAGAACAGGAGCAGATATTTTTTTCTTTATAAAAAAGCCAAGTAATGAAACAGTGAGTGTCATCAAAATAAAAGTTCTTAAAAGGTCATTGCCCATGAGGCTTCTTCTGTCGCTGCGCAATGCGGTAATAATACCACTGCTCATTTGCTCAGCCTGCTCCGCTAATTGAGGGGGCGCCTGTTGTCCCGGGGGAACCTGGCCCAGAATATTTTGCCTGATGTTTTCTTTCAGAGATTTATCACCGGGGCCACTAAAGGATGCCGTAAAATAAAATCCGGCGAGCAGTACTAAAATTACCCCGGAAATGATGGCGGTTAGTTTTACCTTTTTTAAAATTTCGGAAACATTCAGTCGCTCTGTAATTAATTTGTTTACGGCAAGTACTGCCACAAGAGCAAAGCACAATTGCGGGATTACGAGTGCCATGGTAGGTGCCCTGAATTTGTTATAAAAAGGCATGTAATCAAAAAGGAAATAATTAAATCCTTTGAGATTGGCTCCATACGCAAGCAATACTCCAAAAACACTCGCAGCAAGCAGCCACCATTTATACCATGATTTTAAATACACCATTCCAAAAATAAAGAGCAGGCATACAATAGCACCTAAATAAACCGGCCCTGATGTAACCGGCTGATTGCCCCAATAAGAAGAAGCATTCTCATATAGTACAGCCTGTTCTTCGGGCACACCCAGTTCAGAAAACTTCTGAACAAATTTTGAAGAGGTATTGTATTCATTTCCCCCATTGCTGCCTCCATATAAACCCGGCACCATGAAGGTAAAAGTTTCTCCCAAACCTAAGCTATAATGAAATGCATAATCTTTGTCGAGGCCACCTTTTGTTTTCAGTTCATTGCCTCCCAGGGTCAGTTCCGATCTGCCGCCGCGCATACTTTCTTTCGCGTATTCATAAGTAGGCATCATGGTTACAGCGCAACAGGCTAATCCGATAATACCCGCAGCAAGAGCAAGCATAGCGCCTTTCATGGCTGCCGGTATTTGTTTTTCCTTATAGCTTTTTATAAAAAATACGATAGCCATAATGACGGCTATCAATAAAGTATAATAAACGATCTGCACATGATTTTGCATAATCAGTAAAGCAGAAAATAATGCCGTAACGGCAAAGCCGGCCCAATATTTTTTTTGAAAAAGAAGCAATATACCGGCGAGTACCGCGGGTACATAGCCGAGAGAAATTATTTGCGTTTCGTGGCCCACTGCTATAATTATGGGGTCGAATGTAGAGTAGGCATACGCAAGCCCTCCCATAATTCCTACCCATGGACTGGCCCCCGCCACAAGGCATAAAAAGTAGAAACAGATACTGGCCAAAAAGAAAAAACTAATGGGCTTTGGAAGTCCGAGGGTAAGAATATATTGCGCATAGCCTACTGATATTTTAGTCTTCGCATCCAGAAATATCTGGAACGCCGGCATACCGCTGAACATGCTGTTGGTCCATAAAGGATGGTAGCCATATTTTTCATTAAATTCAACGGATTGCTGGCTCATGCCGCGCCAGCCCTGCAGATCATGCTGGGCTACCACTTTACCATCCAGCGCAGGTTTGCAATAGATAACCGCTACCAGTAAAAATATAACAACCGCCACGAGATGGGGAAGCACTTTTTTGAAATTAAAATTCTTCATGAAGAGTTTTTCTTTTAGTGAAGCAAAGTAATAGATAAATAAGAAATAAAAATAAGAAATGATAAATAAGAAAAGATAAGTATAACCATAGTGCACTTCGCGGAAGCCCGAATATGACTATTTTTGCAATGGAACAAAATTGTTTTTTATGAACACTTTTTCTGTACAGCCTCCACTTAGTAACATACAGTCAGAAATGCTGAAGCTTTTTTCTGCTGATATACCAGAGAAAGATCTTGCGGAGATAAGGGATATGATAGCCAGGTTTTTGCTTGACAAAGCCCGCGATAAAGCTGATGCTATCTGGGATAGCAAAGGATATACCGATGGAAAACTGGAGCAAATCCTGAATAAAAAATAATGCGCCACTTAGAATAGTATTGGACACAAATGCGCTTCTTCGTTCCATATCCCGAAGATCGGAATATAGGATTGTATTGGATAGACTTTATGAAAAGACTTACGAATTATATCTTTCAAACGATATATTACTGGAATACGAAGAAAAAATAACTGACTTGTTTTCTAAAGAAACTGTTGAGTTACTTATTGGGGCGTTCACACTTTTTGATAATGTAAAAAAGTCTGACATCCATTTTCACTTGAATCTGATTTCTGTAGATCCGGATGATAATAAGTTTTCAGATTGCGCTTTTGCTGAAAATGCACATTACCTCGTAACGGATGACAGGCATTTCAATGTGTTGAAATCAGTGTCTTTTCCCGCTATTCGTGTTATTAAATTAGTGCAGTTTAAAGAAATTCTTGTTTCGCTATAAATGGCATTGTGAAAAAAATCGTGGCTGTTGTCTAAAGATCATCAATCATCTTTTGGAATCAACTTATTAAGGCTGACAACCTTTGCTGCAATTTTAAATGCACCCGATGTAACAATTCAACAACCAACAATCCAAATTCCCTTACCTTAGTTTTTTTACAATCTTCATTTATGGCGTTAAGCAGAATATGGGCAGCTTTTATTATTGTAGCAGTTCTCGCGGCAGGTTTTCAATCTGTTTTTATAAAAAGTAATTCTGATATTTTCAGCAGGATGGTAATCGGAAAAGCGGGAGATACTTCGCAAACCAAAGCTTTAGATAC
>JBDSOE010000166.1:0-12651 GCA_039915005.1 Ginsengibacter sp. | reverse complement strand
AATTTATTCTGATAAAAAGGTCCCGGTCTTCGCGGCTCTGTTCATGCCACAAGCCTACGGCATGGCCTATTTCATGAATGGTGGAGCCTGTGCCGCATCCGGCAGCAAGATTAATAAACTGTTGGCCCCCTTTCATTCCTACGCTTGATGAACAGCCACTTCCCACCTTGAAGGTTAGGTAATTTGATTCGTTACTACGTGGCACTAATCTTATCCCGGTCTGGCTATGCCAATGAGCTATCGCATCATTTACACGTGCAACATTGGGAAAGCCGGAGGCAATAGTGAAAGGGATAACGCCATCCGGCCAGCGGTACTTTTCCCCAGTAATGACAACACCTTTCAGGGGTTTATCTTTTAACCCGGTAACTTCGGCAGTTATTTTTTCCATTTCTTTTGCAGTGCCTAAAATAATGTCGCCTTCGAAGATAGCCAGGCCGTCAATCACATAATATTGAACGGCACGGTATCCAAAGGAATTTCCTTTAATAAAACCTGTGCGGACTTCTGATCCGGTGAGAAACTCTTGTGATGTTGCCATTTTTGGGTCCTCCTTTTTTTTAGTTATTAAATAATCAGGTTACTTGTTGTAATCGTATGGAAATATCTGTCGGATAACCCTGGGTAATCACCGGGTAACTTTGCACATTTATATAATCACCTTTACTTACCCCACCATCTCCATTCACATCAATGTGTACTCTAATTTCGTATCTGTTTCCCGAATCAAGGTCTTTATAATTTATTTTAAATGATAAAAAGCCAGAAGTTTCTCCGTTAAAATTCACTTTCTTTTCAACGTATCTACCGACAATCACGGAAGCCGCATCAGCCATGGATACATCTTCCAAATACACGTGCAACGTGGCGCCGATAAATGACGACGCTTTTTCTTCAAATGTTATTTTCCCATTTATGACTGAATCTGTACTCATTCAATTCCTTATATTTTTCGCGAATGATAATGTAAAGAAACCCTCTTGTGAAATGAAGATATATTTTATTTACGGTGACAACTGGTGTGGTTAAGCGGCCTTAGGAAACCTAATTAGTAAGTTGTGGATTTCTTTGAGTAAATGGTAAAGAACTGTGAAGCATGAATTGGAAAGCATTTATTCCCAGCGCAATTCTATGCCTTAGTAGTGGCACACGAAACAATTCTTTATCCATCTCCATGAAACAGGTTATTTAAAAACTCAAATTCATCTATCCTGTTTCATGAAATTTCCCAGATGTACAGTCACAATCCAAATAATTCTTGACAAGATTCCACTTACCACTAAACAGGATTAAAGTGATTATAATCTATCTTTTGCTTTGCAATATCTCTACCACCTATTTCTATATTTAAGTAATCTCATTGCCAGATTTCATGCTTTTTATTTGCTGCATTTACGTCACTGCGGTTAGTAAACATGAATCGTGGTTGTGGTACAGATTCTCTTCTTTAATTAAAAATTCACTTCCAGAAGTACTGATTCTCTCACCAATCCATGTTTTCTTTTTTAAATAAACCAGCTAAGATGAAAATTAACGCGGCAATAGTCAATTGATTCTTTTTGCCCGCTATGCGGCATCCGGTGCCGACAGCTATTTTACCATCTTTCAAAAATCATTTTGATGGAAACAACCAATGCTATGGAAGAAAGTAAATATATCCATGTTCTTCTCTGCATTTTTAAAAGGGTAATAAAAAGAAAGCTCAGGGATAGAATGACAGTTACAATAACAATCTGCCCCACTTCGAGGCCTACATTAAAACTCAACAACGGAATGCCAATGCTTTCACTATCGGCAAGCATAAAACGAATGCTGTTGGCAAAACCCATTCCATGGATGAGGCCAAAAAATAAAGCGAAGAAATAATTAAGCTCTAAAGATTGGTGTGAAAAATCCTTCCGAAAAAGATTGAACACAGCGGTTACCAAAATGGTTACCGGAATTAAAAACTCTACCAGATTACCTGGTATCCTTATCACATCATAAACACTCAAAGCAAGTGTGAGTGAGTGCCCGATGGTGAAGGCCGTAACCAGTACCAACACTTTTTTCCAATCTTTAAAAACATACATGGCGGCCAACGCGGTTACAAAAAGAATATGATCCCATGCGTGGACGCTGATAATATGCTGCCACCCGATTGAAAAATAGAGACTAATTTCATCCATAAAAATTCACAAATAATTTTAAATATAAAGCCCACTTTTGGGGCGCAAAATAATATTAAAAAACTTTAGTTCATGGTCATTCCAAAGTTTATTCTTTTTTTATGCGGCTTGCTGCTGGGCGGTGTAAATTCTCCGTTACATACTGTTGACAATAAAACTTTACACACACATCCGTTCTATGTAAGCGTGATGCAGATTGAAGAAAATGCAAAAGAAAACTTATTGGAAGTTTCGTGCAGAATATTTACTGATGATTTTGAGAAGACACTTCGGATGCATTATCCCCGGCACATTGATCTGCTGAACCCCTCAAATAAAACGCAGATGAATCAACTGGTGAATGATTACATTACCAAACACGTTTCCATTTCAATAGACGGGAAACAGCATCCTCTTCAATTTGTAGGATATGAAAAAAACGAAGAAGCTGTGGAATGTTATTTTGAGATAAACCATATTTCAGTAAAGAAAAATATTTCCGTTTTCAACAATTTACTTTTCGAGTATAAGCCGGAGCAAATAAACATTGTGCATATAACGGTGAGGGGTGTACGAAAAAGCAGGCAGCTTACCAATCCGGATGCAAGATTGAATTTTGAATTTTAAATTATTCAGAAAATAATAAGTGGCCAAATCACGAGGTTTTTTCTCTCTTTGTGAATCAGTCATTCATCTTCACTCTTGGGTCCACAATACCATACAGCACATCAGATAAAATATTGATCAATACAAAAATGGTAGCGGCTAAAAGCACAGAACCCATCACCACGGGATAATCTAATTTCTCCAAAGCATCTACGGTAACCTTGCCAATTCCTTTCCATCCGAAAATATATTCTACAAAAAAAGCGCCGGCAAGCAATTCTGCAAACCATCCTGTGATGGCAGTGATGACAGGGTTAAGAGCATTTCTCAATGCATGCCCATATACCACCTGTCTCTTACTTAATCCTTTTGCATACGCAGTTCTTATATAATCCTGGTTAAGCACATCCAGCATAGAGCTTCTCGTCAATTGTGTAATGATAGCCATTGGCCTGATGCCCAATGTGAAAGCGGGTAACACTAAATTTTTTAAAGTCAGGTATTTTTCTCCCGTAACCTGGTCTATGTTGAACCAGCTACCCGTCAGCGATAGCCCGGTATAATCGTGCAGCACCAATCCGAATACATAGGCCACCACAATCGCCATAAAAAAGGAAGGCGCCGAAATACCGATGACACTTGCAAAAACAGAAGAAGTATCCAACCAGGTATTTTGTTTTACGGCTGCGAGAACACCAAGGAGGATTCCGAAAATAATGGCGAAAAACATGGCGGCGCATGCAAGAAGTAGGGTTCCCGGCAAAGCTTCCATTAACACTTCCGTTACTTCTTTTTTGGTTTGATAGCTCCGGCGCAGGTAGGGAATCTTTATCCCGATCTGTTTATTGCCGCCTATAAAAAAACCATGCAGATTTTTATCTTTTATCTCCTGCCTGGAATGAATGGCTACCGGCGAAATATCATTGGCGTATAATAAAAACTGTTTCCATTTTGGCTGATCGAGGTAAAGTTCTTTACGGATATTGTCCATTGTCTTTTTATCGCCTGTTTGCCCCAGCACCATTCTTGCCGGATCTCCAAATGCCTGGAAAATAAAAAATACCACCGCCACTACACCCGCCAGCACCAGCACACCGTACGCGAGTTTTTTTATAAGGAATTGAAACATGTTTATTTTTAAGGATTCAGTATCTTAAGGTACTGGGCGCAGATTCTGATGACTGCTCACAATAGTCAGAACCAGAATTTCATTCTCAAGTTCCTCATAAGCGATGAGATATTCTCTAACTATTTTTACCCGGACATTTTCGAAATCAGTTAACCTTCCAATTTTGGGATGTTTTGAAACCAATTCCAACACTTCTTTAAATAGCTCATTTAGCTTAATACTATAACGATTTGGTTGATTCCTTTGGTTCCAATAATAAAAAATATTTTTTCGGTCGGCATCAGCTCTGTTTGACCAGATTATTTTTTTAACCATTCATCAATTCCTTTATTGGCTTCTTCATTTGTCAGGAATTGTCCATGTTTAAATTGATTCCTGGCTTCTGTAACAGCTTGCTTTTGATCATTGCTTAGTTTATATATTTCCATATCGTTATCGCTTGCTTCTAAATGAAGTAAACGGTAAGCCTCTCCAAGCAAATATTCGTTTTCAGTTTTTTCTATTTCTTCAATAATCTTACCTTTTAATTCTTTGGTTGACATAATTAAATTCTTTTACACAATTTAGAATATTTAACTGAGAACTCCCTTTTACTAAAATCTTCTACCAAAACTACTTCAAAGCGTTTTTAAAATCGGCCCAACCCCATTTGTTTACTATCACCGGCCCGTGCATCAGGTACAACGTTGGATTGTCTCTGGCAGCGGTTTTAAAAGCGGTGGCATCCAGTCCGAAAATGGGTAAATTATAGTGGTTTCTTACATTAAAAAAATCATTGGCAACTGCCGGCTGCGGAGAGATAATTACCACGTTCCTTCCTTTGTTTTTTGCGTATTCAAACAACATGGTAAAATTATCGAGCCAGTAATCCTGAACATCGCCTGCATTCTTTACAAAAAATAAATAATACTCGGCATCTATTGCAAGCATCGCATTAGTGGAATCATTTCCAGAAAGAGAATTGATATAAAAATCCTTTATTGGTGGCTCATTGTTCTTTCCCTTTTCAATAATAACATCCTGACGACTCACAAATTCCCATGTGGAATCAGGTAAATCTTTTATAGAAAATTCGTGTTCCTTGCCATCTTTCTTATAAATAAACTGATATTCTTTTTTATCAGGAACCGCATTGGCAGGCATTTTCCTAAGCTCAAGTATATTGTTCCCTTTTTTGAACGGAAGACAATCCACCACAGGAAGATGGCGCATCACATACCACTGAAATCCTAAAACAAGAATGCACGAAATGAGGAAGATTAAAAAATTAAAGGCAGAAGTTAAACCCGGGTATATATATTTTCTTCCGAAGAAAATGATAAGGATCAATACCAGCAAAACAATATCTTTTATAAAAGACTGCATGGAGGTTAAAGGAATACAATCTCCAAAACAACCGCAGGTAGCTATCTTTCCGGACAAAGCCGCATAGCCGGTTAAGAAACCAAAGAAAATAATAAGTAATAAAAGCAGCCAGCTAAAAAACTTTTTCCAGAGGCCCAATAAAATTCCAACACCCACTATGATCTCAAGCGTTATCATTATTATTGAAAATGGAAGTGCAAAATCAGATAGCCAATTCATGGTGGAAGTAAGCGAAGCATTGCGCGCCCACACTTCAAAAAATTCCTGCATTTTATAAGAAAGCCCCAGTGGGTCATTGGCTTTTACAATGCCAGAAAAAATAAAAAGAACACCAACAATTACTCTTGAAATATTTACCAGTAGTTTCATTTTGGTTTTTTTTTAAATTAATAAATATCTATGCCGCCAGTATCAAAGCGAAAGCGGCGTAATTTAAAATGTCATAATAATTAGAAGCGATACCCTCGCTCACCAGGGTCTTTCCTTCATTGCTGACAATTTGTTTGATACGAAGAATTTTTGCAAGAATAAGATCAACAAAACTTTCCTGGCTCATATCTCTCCATGCTTCGCCATAATCGTGGTTCTTATCTTTCATTAATTTCTTAGCTTCTCCAATTTTTTCATCATACCATCGGATTGCTTCTTCCAGGGGCAGATCCTCTATCTCATCATCATGAATATCCAATTGTATCAATCCTATTGCGGCATAATTTAGAATCCCCTTGAACTCTTCCATAACCGTATCACCTATTTTCTGATCTCCATTTTCCTGGATGTTTCTGATCCGTTTTGCTTTTATATAAATCTGGTCGGCGATGGAAATGGTACGATACACACGCCATGAGGTGCCATAATCTTTTGTCTTCTTTAAAAATATTTCCCTGCAATGGTTTACAGCATTATCGTATTGAAGATCGGTAGTAACTTGGTTAACTTGCATCATAATTAACGTCAAATTTAAACTTAAATCAACAATGTTCTCACTCAACTGCAAAGGAAAATTACTTTTGACAGATAAGCCTTTGGTCATGGGCATTCTCAATCTCACCGATGATTCTTTTTATTCAGGAAGCCGGCTCCATACCATGGAGGAAATACAGCATAAGGCTACGCAAATGATGAGCGAAGGCGCAGACATTTTAGACATTGGCGCACAAAGCACACGCCCCCAGAGTCAGCGGGTTTCAGCGGAAGATGAATTGAAAAAACTATTACCCGTTATTGCAAAACTGAAAAGTTTATTCCCCGGAATTATTATTTCTGTTGATACTTATCACTCCAAAGTGGCTGAAGAATCTATACTTGCCGGGGCTTCCATTATCAATGATATTAGTGGCGGAGAAATGGATAAAAACATGATAGCAACTGTTGGTTCATTAGGTGTTCCTTACATATGCATGCACATGAAAGGTGTACCTGAAACCATGCAGGATCAAACAAATTATGAAGATGTAACCAAAGAAGTGCTGGATTTTTTTATAAAAAAAACAGATGAATGCAAGCGGGCTGGCATCCATGATGTGATCGTGGACCCGGGATTTGGGTTTGGCAAAAATGCAGCGCAGAATTTTACATTGCTTAAGAATTTATCTCTCTTTAAAATACTTGAAAGACCTATACTGGCAGGTGTTTCGCGCAAGTCAACCATTTATAAAACGCTTAAAATTACCGCGGAAGATTCTTTAAACGGCACTACCGTTTTGAATACGCTTGCTTTGCAAAACGGTGCCTCGCTGCTGCGGGTACACGACGTGAAAGAAGCCAGAGAGGCTATCACGCTGATGGAGGCTTACGGTAAAGCTTAGAGACGGAGGTTTATTGGTTAATTGGTTTACTGGTTTATTGGTTTATTGGTTTGGAACAATGCGCCCATACCCTATTTCATAAAAAATAAACGTCATAGTCTTTTTGAAATACGGCGTTTACAATATAAAAATCAACTTCTTATTTTCGTTGCGGAGCTTGCTGCTCCGGGCTGCTGTTAGCGTCTTCGCCAACAGATTCTTCTCTTTCAATAAAGCAAAGAGAATTCAATCAAAATAATTCCATTATTTCACCTGACCGGTAAGTGGCATGAACTATTGTGTAAGCGGAGGGGATCAACTATTAATGAATTCCTGAAATGGGTATTTATCATTTACCTTGTTATAACACATTTCATCACAACATTAGACTTTTCCCCCATGAAACATTTTAATTTTTTAACGGCTTTAATTGCCGTATGCTTTGTCCTGTTTACAGGATGTAAAAAGGAAATGAATTCAGACAGCATGATTTCACAAAACGTGAAACCCCCTAAGGAAACTTTAGCAAAACCTTCAGCGGTGCAACTGGCGGCATTCAAAGAACAAATGGCAAAACTCAAAGCATCTTTGCCAGCGGGTTTTCTAAAAGAAATGCAGGATAACAGAAGGTTCATTCAAAAAATGGATCCCCAATACCAGGAGATGGTTCTAAGGGCAATGAAGATAGAAGCTGCTACCTGCAATGGCAACACCATGCTGAATCAGTTGCTGAATCAGCAACTTGCAGACTGGGATGCCGATCTTTTTGATTATGTTTTTAATTGGTTTGATGCAATTAGTTTGCCCTTCTATTATTCAATTATCTATGAAAATAACTCTGCCAATCAACGGTTTGGTGTCAATGGCGAATACACGCAAACTGTAATCAAAACCTTTAAGGATTTAAAGCGCTTTTGGAATATTCAAACCAATGGTATGGTTATGGTTCCCATGCATGGAAGTACGTTACGCGATAGGGATAAACTTATAAAAACCTATATGAATGCCTATATTGGTATCAACCAGAAATTAGCTGAATGGCTTGCTGATGGAGTTTTATCATTGCTTGCTCAATATCCACAACTCATGAATGGCGATCATCCGATTTTTACCTTCAATGCCTATTCAAGTCCCGGATTTAATTTACCGGGAGTTGGTTTAATTCCCCCAAAAATTATAATGGGCGACGGCATTATGGAGGGTTATACGGCAATTGGTTACGGAGATATAGCGCCACAGGCAATACTTGCACATGAATTTGGACATCAAATTCAATTTCAACTGGGTGTATTCACAGATGAGAACACTCCCGAAGAAACCCGTAGAACGGAATTAATGGCGGATGCTTATTCTGCTTACTATCTTTCTCATGCAAGAGGAGCCAGCATGCAATGGAAAAGGATTAGACAATTTCTACAGGTATTTTTTAATATAGGAGATTGCCAAACTACCAGTCCCGGCCACCATGGAACACCTAATCAAAGAATGGCTGCCGCAGAATGGGCATATAATCTTGCAAATGATGCACAAAAACAAGGGCATATCTTAAGCAGCCAGGAATTTACAGCGTTGTTCGGAGCTGCCTTGCCTCAGATTCTGAATCATTAGAGAAGTGAACATCAAATAGAAATTAATCAGGAGGCGGCTTCAAGTTTTACTTGGGCCGCTTCTCTTTCAAACCCAGGCTGTTGTTTACGTCTTAGTCAACAGCTTCAGCTCTGGAAAATAATTTGCACATCTTAAGATATAAAAACTGTTGGCGGGACGCCAACAGAAGCAGGTTTATTGGGTTACTGGTTTATTAGTTTATTAGTTTGGAACAATGCGCCCATACCATATTAAAAAATAAACGCCGTATTCTTTTTGAAATACGGCGTTTATAATATAAAAATCAATTTCTTATTTTCCTTGCGGCTGTTGCTGTTGCATCTGTTGCTGCATTTGCTGTTGAAGCTGCATCATCTTTTGTTGCTGCTCCATTTCTTTTTGGTATTGAGCCTTTGTCAGAACATCTGCAATGGAAATTTCAAACATAATAGGCGTATTGGGTTTTATATCACCACCGGCGCCGCGCGAGCCATAAGCCCTGGCAGAAGGAATAAACAAACGTCCTTTACCACCTTTTTTGAAATAAACCATTCCATCGCTCCATCCTTCAATGGCGCCCTGCTGGGCCACTACAAAGGTGAACGGCTTGGTAGGCGCACCCGTGGAATCATAGCTTTGGTCAAATACTTTTCCGTCAAGCAGCATGCCTTTGTATAAAACAGAAACCGCTTTACCACTGTCTATAGCCTCGCCTGCACCGGGATTTTGCACTTCCACATAAGTACCATTAGGAGTTTTTACCGCATTGATTTTATTTTTGGAGAGATAATCAGTTATTGTTTTATCATCAATTCCTTTTTGCTTTTCCGAAGAAAGCGAATCCACTTTTTTCATGTTTTGCATGGTGGTATTTTTCAAGACTTCCGCCTGTTTAGGATCGGTGATCACATCAATGATCTTAAAACGGTACCCAAAGAACTGGTGCTCTTTTGCAAAAGGTGGCAACTGATTAAATTTGGCTACGGTATCTGTAGAAATACGGGTAACGATGCTGTCGCCTTTCTTTGCCTTTAAAAATATTTGGACATATTCGGGAGGTAATTTCATGGAATCCACTTCCATTATTTGTGCTATGGAATCATAAGGCGTGGCCATTAAAGAATCATTGTAATACTGTTGCACTCTGAACTGAATGGTATTACCATATTTCACTTCTTTGTTATCATTTCCCTTAATGATCTTGTATTCCAATCCTCCCTTTAGTTTGGTAAATCGTGGATTATTGCATCCTGATGCCAGTATTAAAAGACCCGCGGCTACCAGGTAAATTGATTTGTTCATTTTTTGATTTTTATAATGGTTAATTGTTTAAGGGTTCTTTGTTCTCTTTAATAGCTTCTTTAAATTTTTTAATTACTTCTTCCAAAGGCTCTGTATTTTTTCCACCGGCAGCATTATAATGACCGCCGCCGTTAAAATATTTCCTGGCAAAAGTATTTACATCAAAGCCGCCTTTGCTTCTGAAAGAGCTTTTCCGTTCATCGCCACGGTCTATAATTACGGCGGCTAATTTAATTCCCTTAATGCTTAGTGGAAAGTTTACCAGCCCTTCCGTGTCGCCGGTTTTTACGTTAAATTTTATTAAGTCTTGCTGCGGAATGGCGATAAGGGCGGTATTGTACTCGTAAAATATTTCCATCCGGTTCAAAAGGGTATTTCCAAAAAACCGGAACCTGCTTTCTAAAAAATTATCGAAAAGATTTTCGTGAACCTGGCTATGATTTAATCCGGTCTCTTTTAACCGCGCCACCATCCTGTGCACCTCTGCAGAAGTAGAGTTGAAACGGAATGAACCGGTGTCTGTCATTACGCCCGCGTACAAACATTCTGCCACCACGGTATTTATTTTTTCATCATTGCCGCTGTTGATAATAAAATCGTACACCATTTCAGCAGTAGAGCTTTTAGCGGTGTCGCTTATTCCGTAATCAAATACTTCCACCTGCGGTTGCTGGTGATGATCTATTAATATTTTAGTACAATTTAATCCCTGGAGAACAGGCTCCATCTTTTTAGTTCGGCTGAGCACATTAAAATCAAGACAAAAAAGCCATTCCGCATTTGTAAGGGCTTTCATTGCTTTTTCATTCTGCATTTCAAAATCAATCACCTGCTTTGCGCCGGGCATCCACTTTAAAAAGCCCGCCCAATTGGTGGGAGAAATAACACTTACTTCGTAACCAAACTGAATAAGAAAATTATATAAGCCCAATGCCGAACCCATCGCATCCGCATCAGGTTTCTGATGAAAAGTGATTACCGTTCGTTTTGGCTCGCTGAGTAAGGGAAATATTTCGCTGATTAGTTTCATAAAAGGTGGCAAAAGTAAATGTAATTAGCCAATTAGCCAATTAGCTTATCGGCTAATTAAATCTATCATCATTAATTGCTTTTCCAGTTGTTATTATCCGTATTCACATCCGGAAAAACATGGCCCGGATCTATAACCACCGACTTTAATGGTTCATACGTATTTAATTTCTCGATCCAGCTATCTCCGTTTTGCCAAACTTCCACCGGAATTTTTACCGTTCCCGTTTTTCCGCCTGTCGTTTCATATTGCAGATAAACAGGCATAGCCATTTTGTCAAGATTCTTTATAATTACCAATGCGCCTTTTGTAGCATCATTTTCCACATACGCTACACCATCAATTGCCTGGTCGAGCTTATAATTCTCTACAAACATTCCTCTCCAGAACCAGCCCAGATCCTCCCCCGCCACGTTTTCCATAGTTCTGAAAAAGTCCCATGGAGTGGGATGCTTGTAAGCCCATCTTTTAATATAGGTTCTAAAAGAATAATCAAACCTTTTTGGGCCCAGGATTTCGTTCCTTAATAAATCGAGCGCATAACCGGGTTTCCGGTAAAGCGCATTTCCAATGTTAGCCTCTTTCAGCGCATCAGGTATTGACATTACCGTTTCACTATTGTCGTCAAACATCCGGCTGATATTGGTTGGGTTATCCTTAGAACTGTATTCTCCCTTATTAAAATCATCAGTGGAAATACCGTTGATAAAAGTATTGAAGCCTTCATCCATCCAGCCATATTTTCTTTCGTTGCTTCCCACAATCATAGGAAACCAGGTATGGCCGAACTCGTGATCCGTTACTCCCCATAGATCGCTGCCCTTTGCATTATAACCACAAAAAACTATGGCCGGATATTCCATGCCACCCACATTGCTGGCAATATTTACTGCAGAATTGTAAGGATATTCCAGCCATCTTTTGGAATAGCCTTCCAGCGATGCCTTCACATATTCGGTTGATCTTTCCCATCTGTTATTTCCATTAGACTCGACGGGATACAAACTCATAGCCAATCCCTTTCTCCCTGAAGGAAGATTCAGTTTGGCAGCATCCCAAATAAAAGAGGTGGAAGCAGCCCATGCCACATCCCGCGCATTTTTTATTTTAAAATGCCAGGTAAGATTTTCCTTTTGAGGGCGCGTGGACGCATCGTTTACTTCCGATGCCGAACGGATCATTACCGTTTTATCACTATTCTTCGCTTCATTGTATCTTTTTAATTGAGTAGCCGTTAATACCTCTTGTGGATTTTGCAGATCGCCGGAGCCCGCCACTATAAATTTTGCCGGAGCGGTAATTGAATAATCATAATCGCCATAACCCAAATAAAATTCACCTGCACCCAAATAAGGTAATGTATTCCATCCTTCTATATCATCAAATACACACATGCGGGGATACCATTGCGCAATGGCATAAATCTTTCCGTTTCTTGTATCCTGTATCCCGGTACGGTCGCTGCCATATTTGGGGATATGATATGAATATTCAATCCTGATCTGAACAGAGCCGCCATCCGCTGCAAGTGGCGATGGAAGCCGTAATTGCATCCGGGTATCTGAGATGATGGTATCCGCATCCAAAGAAGAAATTTTTCCTTTAATATTAGATAAAAGTTTTACAGACTTAATCTGGTATCCACCTTCAAAAGTAGAGTTCACATCGCCATAACGGCTTCTTCCCGTCGCAGGCGTT
>JBDSOE010000122.1:0-18080 GCA_039915005.1 Ginsengibacter sp. | reverse complement strand
TTTCAATTTGTAAGATAGATTTTGCAAGATTGCCGATAACACCACGGGGCATATTTTCTAATTGCAACCCGGTACCTCCTTTAGATATCTTTCGCGCAGCCAGTTTCAATTCTCTCAATAATCTGGTGATGTTATTGATAACAAAAAAAACAAAAACGATCACAAATATTATAGAAATTGCCATGAAAATAAAGGTTTCTTTCTGTGATCTTTTTTCAATCTTATAAATGACTTTCATTCCTTTCTCAACGCCAGTCCATAGTTCTTTTTGTTGTGTATGTAAAACGGCTATTCCACTGGAAGAAATAGTCCACCATTGTTCCGCATCGTAAGTGCTGTCAATTTTAAAAGTGGTGAAGAGTCGGTCAATGTAAGAACTCATCAATATAAAACTACTAGAATTTTTCACGGAATCATATTGCCTTTTCACTTTTGGGGATGCCTTCTCATTAAACTCAAGTTCGTAACTATTATACGCTTTATAAGCGCCAAAAGTCCCGATTAAAGTTTCCACCATGTATTCTCTTGAGTATAGAAGATTATAAATATTGATGCGTATAATTCCAAGAAGAGTAAGCATCTCAGTAAGAATATTTTGAGCGGTAAGGTCCTGGTAAACAGAAGATAGAAAGACTGTGCTGGGTGCGGAGTAGGTATTTAAAGTACTCAATCGGGAAATGGCATCGGTATAATATTGAATCGCCTCATTTGGGCGGTAATCAGCGAGTGTGTCTATCCTGGAACGTAAACTGGACAGGCTATCTAAAAAAGTATATTCCCTAAAATTTGTCAGGGCCAGGTCAGGGCTTTTGCTAAGAACTTTTATCAAAGAATCAGTAATGGAGCGTTGATACAGCAATTTATCAAGGCTATCTTTTTTTAAAAGATATAAATAACTATACCTGCGCTCTTTTCCCAAATTACTGATAAGATTTCCCACATTTGCTGTTTGATCAATGCGCTCTATGTAATCGCTGATTAATTTTACATTTATTGATTTTTCTTTGTAGATGATGATGGAAAAATAAATCAGGAATATAATAGGAAAGATTCCTATCAGTAATAATTTAATTAGGAGAGGGATTTTTCTAAAAGAAATAATCATATAAAATAAGATTGTTTATTAGAAAAGAACCGGGACTATTTTAAAAACATACCAACTTACTAAAGATAATATATTGGCAGAGAACTTTTTCTTTTTTTGTTAAAAAAACACTGATATTTTAATTTGACTATTTTAAAAATTTGTAAAACATTTATTAATCGTGGAGCACATTCTTAAATTAAACGTTAACACGGAAGATTATTATTCCACCTTGCCGAATACGGGATTTGAATGAAAGTTTAATTTCAAATGCATTTAGAAAAAGGTATAGTTGATATCCGCGGATCCGGCTTTAACAGGGTTCGATTATTTTTCCTATAATTTATATTATGTTAAATAGAATTGAGTAATCTACTATCTCATTACATCTTCTTCCCAGCTTATTAAAAATAAAAAAGGCCCGGCATTTTTTACACCGGGCTCCTTTTCTATTAAAATTAATTTGAAAATTAATTGCTAAACGTCTCTTCTGCCTTATCATATTTATCCTGGTAAATTTTCAATTTATCTTTTTGTTCCATGCTTTGATAAATATTCTGCATCAGGTTCACGATGGATTTATAGCGTGATTTATCTTCTTTTTTGTGATCGGCTTCCAATAAAGTAATGGCTTTGTCAGCGTAAGGAATCGCTTCATTCCAACTTGCTTTTGCCTGCGCATTTAAATCGGCTTTGTTCTTTACATCTTCCGGCTTGGTGCTTCTTATTTTTAAGGCACGATCACGGGTTTCAATTCCGTTATTATAAAAATATTGAGAATAAAGCCAGTTGGTGTTTACATCATTTGGATTTAATTTTAGTCCTTTGTCCAGTTCACCATGAAGCGTATTTAATAAACTTTCCTTATTGTTTATAACTACCCCTTCATCGCTGTTATAGAGATAGCCAAAAATCTCATTAGCATAATTAAAGTGATACCTCAAGCTATCCGGATGTTTGGTTACCAATTCACTGTACTTTTTAAACAGGTTGGGTATGTCTTTCTTTTCTCTATAATAGTCCATTAATACAAAATCAAAATAATCATCTGCGGGAAAAAATTGTTTGCCAAGTGCGGCATATTTTTCCATTTTAGGCTCATCTTTAGCTTCTTTATAATGAAGCGTTAGCCATTGATAAGGTACTTTGTAACTTTCATCTTCCGTATCTTTTAGCCCTTTAATATTAGCATCCGCCAATTTTGTAAAATACTGATTGGCCATATCCTCTTTTCCGGCATTAAGTGCTGCCTTTCCTATGTTCAATACCAGCGTGGTATCTACTTCACCAATAGTAGCCCATTTATTTTGAGCAATGTACTGGCCCACTTCATCGGCTTTTATAAAAAGATTCATAGCCTTTTCAAAACCGGCTTTATTGCCTGCCGCCGCGGCATCATTAAATTCCTTAGCAGCATCTTCATAATAGCCAGCGTAAATACCAAATACGGGATGATAATTATCTTTCATAATCATCAATTTCAGTTTCATATTATTGGAATCGGCTACGGATTTTTTAAAGGCATCCAATGCTTCGACCCTTGCATCGCCAGCCACCAGGCTCCTCAAGGGAATGCTATCTGCTATTTTACCATATATCTTACTCTTTAAATAGACACCTTCTGCATCTGCAGGATTTTTTGCCAGAACACCATCAATTTCAGTCTTTGCTTTATCAAGCTGATTGGCCTCGAGGTACGAAGTGGCCTTCTTTACAGTTTGACCAAAAGTTAATGAAACAAGACCTATAAATAGAAACGGTAAAACTGTTTTTTTCATTGCTTTTATTTTTTGTTAATAATTAATTTTCAGGTTTAATTTCTGTTTCGTCGGACTGTTCATTTTCAGATTCATCATCAGATTCATTTTCACCTTTTTCTTCTGAATCAAATGTATCTCCCGGCTCATCTGCTATTATCGAACCCTCTTTGTTACCGCTCTGGCTTTCGTCTAAAATGTCGGGAGCGCTTTCAACAGGTAAGTCGCCCTCTTCTGAATCTTCTTCAATTTCCCTTTCATTCAAACTTGTGATGGCGGCTATTTCATCTCCTTCATCGAGCTTTATCAGTTTTACTCCCTGGGTGGCTCTGCCGGCTTCACGTATAGACGTAATTGATGTGCGAATGGTAACGCCCGATTTGCAGGTAATCATTAAATCTTGCGTTTCATTAACATTTAGCAGCCCGATCAGTGATCCCGTTTTTTCAGTAATGTTGATTGTTTTTACTCCTTTACCGCCTCTGTTGGTGGTTCTATATTCTTCCACAGCGGTTCTTTTTCCATACCCTTTTGAGCTTACCACCAGCACACTTACTTCAGGATCATTAACATTTACACAAATCATACCAACCACTTCATCGTGTTCTGTATCTACTGAAATTCCAAAAACGCCTATGGCACCTCTTCCTGTAGGCCTTACTTTTTCTTCCGGAAACCTGATAGCGCGGCCACTCTTTACAGCCATCATTATGTTTTGTTTTCCGTCTGTGAGGCAAGCGTCTAATAACTGGTCGCCTTCGTTGATAGTAATGGCATTAATACCATTTTGCCTTGGCCTCGAAAAATCAGCAACCCTTGTTTTTTTGATAATTCCTTTACGGGTACAAAGTACAATGAAATTGTTATTAATGTATTCTTCGTCCTGTAGATTTTTTATGGTAATGATTGTTCTTATTTTGTCATCAGCCGGTATCTGGATTAAATTCTGAATGGCTCTTCCTTTGCTTTGCTTATCGCCGTCTGTAATCTCATATACTTTTAACCAAAAACATTTTCCTTTTTCTGTAAAAAATAACAAGGTGTGATGTGTAGAAGCTATAAATAATTGTTCAATATAATCTTCCTCTCTTGTTTTGCTTCCCCTGGCGCCTCTTCCACCGCGGCGTTGCTGTCTGTATTCGGTAGCAGGTGTTCTTTTTATGTATCCTAAATGAGAAATAGTAACCACCACATCTTCCTCCTCAATCAGATCTTCCATGCTTATTTCGTCAGCGAGATATACGATTTCAGTTTTACGCTTGTCGCCATACTTTTCTTTGATCTCTGTTATTTCGTCTTTAATGATCTGGAAACGCAAATTCTGATCTCCAAGAATTTCATTTAACCTGCCAATTAATTTCATGATCTCTGCATGTTCTTCTCTTATCTTTTCTCTTTCCATACCGGTGAGGCGCTGGAGTCTTAATTCAAGAACTGCTTTTGCCTGCAGGTCGCTCATCTGGAAATTGGCCATCAATCCTTCTTTGGCAACATCCGGTGTTGATGAATTTCTGATCAGGGTAATTACGGCATCGAGGTTATCTAATGCTATGAGAAATCCTTCCAGAATATGAGCCCTTTCTTCGGCTTTTTTCAATTCAAACCGGGTTCTTCGGGTAACTACTTCATGACGGAAGTCAACAAACTCGCGAATAAGATCCTTGATGTTTAAAATCTTTGGCCTGCCGTTTACCAGCGCCACGTTATTGATTCCAAAAGAAGTCTGGAGTTCGCTATGCTTGTATAAATGATTAATAACTACCTGGGCAATCGTATCTTTTTTAAGTTCTACTACAATCCTGGTTCCTTCTTTATTATTACTCTCGTTGTTTACATCGGATACCCCTTCAATGATTTTATCATTAATGAGATGACCAATCTTTTCGGTTAAGGCATCCCTGTTTACCTGATAGGGAACTTCTGTAATTACAATTTTCTCTCTGCCTGTTTTAGAAGTTTCCACCATTACTTTACCACGCAAAACCACCCTGCCCCGGCCCGTAAACATTCCTTGTTTCACCCCTTCGTATCCATGAATAATTCCGCCCGTAGGGAAATCAGGAGCCTTTACAATTTTAATCAGTTCATCAATTGTTATGTCCCTGTTATCAATAAAGGCGATACATCCATCGGCTACTTCCACCAAATTATGCGGAAGCATATTGGTAGCCATGCCCACTGCTATACCACTGGAACCATTTAAAAGCAATTGCGGAATGCGTGTAGGCAACACCGTTGGTTCTTTAAGCGTATCATCATAATTCAATTGAAAATCTATCGTGTCTTTCTCAATATCCATCAGCATGGATTCAGCAATACGCTGAAGCCTTACTTCCGTATAACGCATGGCTGCCGGATCGTCTCCATCCTGGCTGCCAAAGTTTCCCTGGCCATCAATAAGAGTATAGCGCATACTCCAGTCCTGCGCCATGCGCACAATGGTTCCGTAAATGGATGAGTCGCCATGCGGATGGAACTTACCCATAACATCACCGACAATACGCGCTGATTTTTTATGAGGTTTGTTGAAGGTGTTTCCCATTTCATGCATACCGAAAAGTATGCGGCGATGTACCGGTTTCAATCCATCGCGGGCATCGGGTAAAGCCCGGCCAACTATCACACTCATTGAATAATCAATGTAAGCGGATTTCATTTGTTCTTCAATGTTCACAGGAATAATTCTTCCCCTGGGTTGTCCATTTTCAGGCAATTCTTCGTCTATTGTATCCATAATTTTTTGCTATGGGCAAATATACTTTTTAAAGAGGGGTTTTCCTTTAAATTGTGTAATTATTAAGAAGATTTTTTTCACCAATTACAGACACTATTGTGGATATTTATTCCGGTTAAAATTATTTGTATGATTAATGAATACCTTTCCTGCTCGGGTAAAATTTTTATCCTGAATAATCATCTTTCTAAAATATTGTAATGAAAAGGATCCTTCTTTTTGGCGCCGGCAAATCCGCTACTTCTTTAATTGAATATCTTGGAAAATGCAGCGATGAAAATAAATGGGAGTTCGTAGTTTCCGACAGCAATCTTGCTCTAGCACAATCAAAAATTAGGAATTATAAATCTGCGAAAGCCGTTTCTATTGATGTGAGTGATAAGGAGAAACGCCAGGACCTTGTTTCAAAAACAGACATCGTAATTTCTATGCTGCCGCCGGCGCTTCATTTTTTGGTGGCAAAAGATTGTGTTCAATTTTCAAAGGATCTTCTTACGGCATCTTATCTCGATAAAAAAATTCAGACTTTAAAAAATGAAGTGGAACGAAAGGGACTATTATTCCTGGGAGAAATGGGTCTTGATCCGGGAATTGATCACATGAGCGCTATGCAAATGATTCATAAAATAAAAAAGGAAGGGGGAAAAATCACCTCATTTAAATCGCATTGCGGAGGTTTGGTATCGCCCGAAAGTGATGACAATCCCTGGCATTATAAAATAACCTGGAATCCGGCTAACGTAGTAATGGCAGGTAGTGCAGGCGCCGTATTTTTAGAAAGGAATCAAACCACTGAAATTGCGTATCACGATATTTTTAAGAATGCCAATAATGTGATTGACATTCCGGGGCTTTCTCCATTGGCGTGGTATGCAAACCGTGATTCGCTTTCATACATTGACACGTACCATCTTCATGGCGTGCAAACTTTCATCAGAACTACTTTGCGTTATCCGTCCTTTTGCAATGGGTGGAATAAAATAGTGAATATGGATTTTACAAATGACAGCGATAATGAACTGATTAAAGATTGCAAAACATTTGCAGATTGGTTTCAATTAAAAAAGGGCTACTTCATCAGTAAAAATAAATATTCATGGCAGGAAGAACATTTTTTGAACGCAGAATTTCGGGAACAAATTGATTATCTCGGAATGCGTAATACCGAAACCATTCCTTTTAAACTTACTCATTCGGCGGCTCTGCTTCAATATCTTTTAGAAAAGAATTTAGTGATGAAACCGGAAGACAAAGACATGATTGTAATGCTTCATGAAATAGAATATGCGATAGAGAATGAAAACAAGCAGACCCGCAGTTGTCTTATAGTTGCCGGTCAGGACCGGCTTCATACCGCTATGGCAAAAACAGTAGGCTTACCATTAGGCATAGCTGCAAAATTAATTTTGCAAAATAAAATACAACTATCAGGGCTGCACATTCCTGTAGTCCCTGAAATTTATGAACCAGTTTTGGAAGAGCTTAAACTTAATGGAATACAATTCAATGAATCCCATCAAAAAACGGAACGTCATTAAAACGTTCCGTTCATTCTAAACAAACCAACTTCTTTGTTGATTACAATATTATTATTCGCCCGCTTCTTTCTTAGCGTCAGCTTTCATTTGTTCATTGGCAGTTATTATGAATTCTACTCTTCGGTTTTGAGCCATTCCTTCAGGTGTGTCATTTGTATAACCAGGTGTTGATTCGCCAAATCCTTTTGTAGTAATCCGGTTTGGCATAATTTCCTTTAATTTTAAATAGTCAGCTACCGTGCCCGCGCGTCTTTCACTCAATCCCATATTATATTCATCTGATCCCCTGCTATCTGTGTGTCCTTGTATTTCAATATTGGTATTGGGGTATTTATTCAATACTGCTACCAGCTTATCCAGGTTGCTTTTAGCGGCGTTGCTTAAATCGGATTTTGAAAATTCGAAAAGAATCTTTTCATTGAATTCTACTTTTATTCCTTCTTCCACTCTTTCCACCTTAGCGCCTGGAATGTCATTTTTAATCTCTTCGGCCTGTTTGTCCATGTCTCTGCCGATAATGGCACCCGCGGTTCCTCCTACTACAGCGCCAATTATGGTACCTAAAGTTTTATTGCCCGCAGCTTTGCCAATAATGGTTCCGCCCACAGCGCCTGCTGCACCACCTATTACAGCGCCCTTTTGTGATTTAGTAGTGTTACATCCCATTCCTAAAAATGAAATAACACCTAAGGCAAAAAGTAAATTTTTAATATTCATCATCATTATTATTTAGTTATGAACCACATTTCAAACATTGTACCAATATTGAAAATAGACGCTAGAGTTGGCTATTAAAATATTTTTTCTCTTTTGAAAAATCAATAAACGGATACCTTCTTTCTATGTTGCTGATATTTTTTATTTGCACCGCAACAAATTTTTTATGCTGCTCTCCTTCTCTAAAAAAAGGTTTATGATGTACTGCTTTCATTATGATTTTAATTTCTTCACAGATATTTTTTGCTTCATCATCAAGTACCGAATCACAAAATTTTTCGAACACAAAATTTACAGCCTCTTCATTAGGATGCACCAGGTCGTTTTTGTAAAAGCGATAGTCGCGTAAAACATCGGTTACCAGTTCATACGAAGGAAAATAAAAAGCATTTTTTCTTTGCTCAATAATGCAATGTACCGCTTCTATCAACCTTGCTTTACTACGATTATTTTCAATCACTCCATCTTTTGTATGCTTCACCGGGCTTACTGTAAAAATAATTTTCAAATCAGGATGAAATGAATCCAGCGCCTTCAACGCGGAAAGAATATGAAAAATAATCTCATCTGCCGTTAGTAATTTTTTTTCAAAAAGAGAAGAAGGCGCTTTATGGCAATTAGCTACGCTTTGATGATTACTTTTTATTTCATAATTAAAAGCAGTGCCAAAAGTAATGATGAGAAATTTTGTTTCTTTTAAAAACTGGTGAGCCGCATTTTGTGAAAGATTTATTTTTTCCAAAACATCTTTGCTGTTTATTCCTGAAAAAGCTGAATGATGTTTCCAGCTATGCCATAAGCCATTCCATTCAAACAGGTCTTCTTCTTTGTACATTTTATTTTCCATGTAAGAAAGCAGCGAATCTGAAATGCTTACGGGATCGTACAAAATACCATTTGGATTTTGTAAAACATCGGTTTTTAATTCTTTCATCCTCTTGCCTATCTCTTCAGAAAAGCATGATCCAATTAGTAAAATTTTATCACGAAAAGAAATCGGGAAGGGAAACGGTGCTATCTTAAATGGCAGAAAGAATTCCATTATATAAAAATTTGAGATGCCATTTCACCGGCTCTGGCCAAAGCATTTTCATTTATGTTTTTTAGAAACCCTAATCTTTTAAAATAGGGAATCATTAACTCTGTATTCATGTTTCCCACCAATTCATCTTCGGCCATTGGGCAACCGCCGAAACCTTTTAGAGCCCCATCAAAGCGTAAGCATCCATTGTGGAGCGCCGCATTTATTTTCTGTTCCCAATTGGATGACGTGGAATGCAAATGAACGCCTGTTTCAATATCCGGAAATTTCGTGATTACTTTTTTTACAAGAGAGGAAACCTGTGAAGGCTGTGCAAGCCCCACTGTATCTGCCAATGAAATAACGGATATCCCCTCTCCCACCAGTTTGTTTGTCCATTCCAAAACGAGGCCTTCATGGTATTCATCGCCATAAGGATTGCCAAATGCCATCGAGATATAGACAACCAGTTCTTTATTATTTTTATCACAAATACTTTTTATTTCCTTTACATTTTCCAGAGATTGTTCAGTGGTGCTATGCGTGTTACGCATTTGAAAAGTAGGAGAAATGGAAAAAGGAAATCCGAGGTAAGATATTTTTTCATAACTAACCGCATCCTCTGCTCCGCGCACATTGGCGATGATAGCCAATAACCGCGTATTGCTGTTTTCTGTTGATAACTGCGTAACCACCTCTTTGGTATCGGCCATTTGTGGAATCGTTTTCGGAGAAACAAAACTTCCGAAATCAATAGTATCAAAACCTACCTGCAATAATTGATTGATGTATTCTATTTTTTTTTCAGTAGGGATAAATGTTTTCCAGCCCTGCATGGCATCGCGCGGACATTCTATGAGTTTAATCTCAGGTTTCAGATCTACGGTTTCAGATTGGTGAGACACCGCCATTGCAAAATTGGTTTTTGTTATTTATTGATTGACCTATCATTCAAATTGTAAAAACTATTTCAAAGCACACTTTAGGAAGAATGGGAGAACGTTCTCTGTCTCATCGCTTCATACAATATCATTCCTGTTGCCACCGAAACATTCAGTGATTCAAAATCATTTTTCATTGGAATTTTAAATTTGTCATCGCACAATTTGTATAATGAAGGTTGAATTCCCTTGTCCTCACTTCCCATTATGATGGCGCAGGGTTCATTAAATGGCATCTCAAAAACATTTTCATCTGCTGTCATTTCGCTGGCAAAAACTTTTATGCCATTCAAATGCAATTCGTCAATGGCGCCGTGCAATGTTTTTATTCTACATACACTCATATTTTCCAATGCGCCGGCAGAAGTGGTGAGGGCATCTTCACCCAGGGCCCCTACTCCTTTTTCATGAATTACAATTGCGTGAACACCGCAGCAATAGGCTGTTCGCGCTATGCCCCCGATATTCCGGATATCAGTGATTCCATCAAGCAGTAAGAAAAGTGGCGTCTCCCCTTTTTCAACAACAAAAGAAATAACGTCCTGTAAATTCTGGTATTTAATTTTTGACCGTAAAGCAATGCATCCCTTATGATTTTCAAGGTTGAAATTTCTTAATTTTTCAAAAGGCACTTTATTTATCGGCACTTCATATTCCAGCGCAACCTTTCTTAGCTCCTCCGCGTCGGGCGAGGTAATTGTATTTTGCAAATAAATTCTTTCCAATTGTTCTCCATTTTGCATGGCTTCAATAATGGAAGAAATTCCGCCGATTAAAAGATTCTTTTTCGGACGGTGTTGTTGGGTAAATGTTTTATGTAGTGGTCGCAAGTTTTTTATTTTATTATTATTTCCTTACAAGGATTTTAAGTAAAAATCTGATTATTTTAGTAATGGTCTTTAAGAGAATAAACGAAAAGCACATCATCCATAACTGAATAAACGTATCTATGCTCGCGAGAAATTTTTCTTGACCACTTCCCGGAAAGATTATACATCAAAGGTTCAGGTTTACCAATCCCTTCATGCGGTTTTTCTATTATAGCTTCGGTAAGTTGAGCAATTTTTTTAAGGATAGTTTTATTGCCTGATTTTATCCAAAATTCTAAATCCTCTTGCGCTTTGGATAAATAAATTATTTCCATAGATCGTTTAATTCATCAATAGTTATTTTTCTACCCGTTCCTTCTTTTATATCTTTATCTCCTTGCAATATCTTCTTTACAAATTCAGGATTATAAGGACTTTCCTCCTTAGATTTTTCAAAAGGAACTTTTAAAGCATTTAAAAAAGCTTCCACTATGGTAAACTGTTCTTTATCTTTCGGGTGTATTGTGATCGCTTCCATCTTTTTTATTTAAAGATACAAAATTAAAAAAACCATAAATCTCCTTATGGTTTTATTTTAAAATGTTATTCAGAAATGCATTTATTTTATCCCAAATGCTTTTTTCACCTTTGCCACATAATCCAGTTTTTCCCAGGTAAACAATTCCACTTTTACCTTTTTATCAGGGCCATTGGGCAATTTAAAAGTTTTGGTTATCACTTCATTTTTGCGCCCCATGTGTCCGTAAGAAGCGGTTTCCTGGTAAATGGGGTTGCGAAGTTTCAAACGTTGTTCAATAAAATAGGGCCGCATATCAAATAACAATTCTACCTTTTTGGCTATTTCACCATCTGTAATTTTCAGTTTGGAGGTACCATAAGTGTTTACGTTAATACTGGTGGGCTGTGCCACGCCAATTGCGTAAGAAACCTGCACCAGCACTTCCTCACAAACACCGGCTGCTACCAGGTTTTTTGCAATATGCCTTACTGCATAAGCCGCGCTTCTGTCCACCTTACTTGGATCTTTTCCACTAAATGCACCACCACCATGAGCGCCCTTGCCGCCATAAGTATCTACGATAATTTTTCTACCGGTAAGACCTGTATCGCCATGAGGGCCGCCAATAACAAATTTTCCGGTAGGATTAATGTGGTATTTTATTTTATCATTAAACAGATGCGCATACTTAGGATATTTTTTCTTCATCCGGGGTATCAGTATCTTCTTTATATCGTCCGATATTTTTTTCAGCATTTTAGCTTCCTCATCAAATTCATCATGCTGGGTAGAAATCACAATGGCATCAATCCGTAAAGGTTTATTATCATCGCTGTATTCCAGTGTTACCTGGCTTTTGGCATCAGGACGCAAATATTTTATTTGTTTATTTTCTCTTCTTATTGCTGCCAGTTCTATTAAAAGGTTGTGAGCAATATCGAGCGCCAGGGGCATATAATTCTGTGTTTCACTTGTGGCGTATCCAAACATCATTCCCTGGTCGCCGGCCCCTTGCTCTTCTTTTTTCTTTCTGTCAACGCCCTGGTTAATGTCCGCTGATTGTTCATGAATGGCCGAAAAAATTCCGCATGAATTGGCTTCAAACATGTACTCGCTTTTTGTGTAGCCAATTTTTCTTATTACCTCTCTTGCTATTTCCTGTACATCGAGGTAGGCTTTGGATTTCACTTCGCCTGCAAGAACCACCTGTCCTGTAGTTACCAGAGTTTCGCAGGCAACTTTACTCTGCGGATCAAAGGCTAAAAAATTATCAATAAGTGCATCACTGATCTGATCGGCAACTTTATCCGGATGTCCTTCACTTACAGATTCAGAGGTAAATAAATATGGCATGTTTTTTTATTTTTTTGCGTCAAAATTATAGCTTCACGCTGACAGGACAAAATGAATTTGATGGAAGAAAATGCTAAGCCTAAAGAGTGGAATACACAATGCGTAATCTCATTCTCGTAGAAGTGCTGTTGGTGCCGTTTAATTTTACCCTGCCATCACCGATCAGATTCATTCCTAAATTAAAAGGAGAAATTAACTGGTTGCACCTGTCTGCATAGGTAGCTTTGTTATGGATATAATAAGGAGCGCTCAATCTCAAAACATCATTGTTGCTTCCTTTTGTTACAATGCTTTGCACATACCTAGAAATATTAAAGACGTATCGTTTTATGGGATGGCCCATACCATCATCAACCTGTTTTGGGGCACCGCCCAAATAATTAAAACCTGTTTGCAGTTCGTTCATGCTGAAATCACATGGAATTGGAACGTAGGCGCCATTGGTGGAAGTGTCTTTGGTATCTAAGTAAAGCATTTGAGGGGCTGTAAAATAATTATCCATTGTGTTGGGAGAATACAATTGATCAATGATCAATTCAGCACGATGGATCACCCTGTTGGATAAACCTGAAAGGCCGGGTATGGTTAATTGAGCATAACTGCCCGGAGAGGTTTGAATATAAACAACGCTATCCCCTGCCGGCGGTTGTGAAAGATGTTGTGTGATCTCAGAATTTCCCCTTGTGCGAACAATTGAATTGGCTTCACCTGAAAGAAAATCAGTCATTGGGAAATTAATCACAGAAGTATCTTTTACATTGGCCTTAGATGACCTTAAATAAATTGATAAGCGTGTATTGGTGCTGGTTAGACTGAAGTAATTTAATGCCTGTCCTCCTGCAGTTTCATCCGGCACAATCGCAAAACCTTTGAAACTTTCTTTAAAAGCAGAATCCGATACAAGCATATTCGGGTTATTAATAAATCCCTGAATCAGTGAATTCTTTATAGGAATCCTCAACTGGTTAGCAGCATCTTCCCTGAAAGCATGAATGGAATCTCTCAGCCGGGATGGCAAATAAGACTTTTCGCCTAATGAAAAAAGCTGGTGATCAAAAATACTGCATGTAGAATATAAACTATCTGGTCTAAAATTATGGGTTATTTGATATACCTGTACTTTTTGTACCAAGTTGGTATCGCCAAAAGAATGAGAATACTGCAACACAAGTACCGCAGAGTCTATGAATAAACTGTCGGTATCATGGTCAGGAAAAGCAAAAGGATAAGCCTTTGGTTTTAGTTCAAGATAAATGGCGGCATTTGTTTTGCCGAAATAGGGGTCGTTTGAAATAATTCCCAAGGCGTGAAGGTCGCCTCTCTGTACAGAATCGCAAGTGGAAAAGTCATCAAAGTTTTTAGCTACCACATCAAAGGTGGTTTCAAAGGTGTGGATATTATCAACAGCCGGTATCAGTCCCTGACCAAGTGGTGTAGTGTCAATCTTTGTACAGCCTAATCCAAAAAGAAATAAAATCAAAATTCCTGTTACCGCAGTTTTGTATTGGCTTTTAAACACTTGGAAGTAAAGTTTTGAGATAAAAAATAAGGAAAAACTATTTGTCGGCAAGGTCGTTATACAATTGTAAATAGTCTGTTAAATCTGTATCTGTATTGTATTTCAAAACTTTTTTCCCTTTCACTTTTCCAAACTCTTCCATTAATTTTTTATCCACTTTTTCAGCGCCAAAAGTAATGGCATCTGCAAAGTGTGCACCGCCTCTAAACATGGCGGTATTGCTTCCATCTTTAAATGGTTCCAAATCCTTTGCTTTTATATTGGAATTTATGGTAACGATTTTTTTAAATTCTGGTCCCATCTTTTCCTTGTAAGTAGTCTGCCCAATGGAGTAAATAACTTTGCAATTGCTAAAGACAGGTTCTTTTTTGTAAGCTGTTTTTATGAACATAGGAATAAGCCCCGTCATCCAGCCACTGCAATGAATAATGTCGGGAGGCCAGCCAAATTTTTTTACAGTTTCCAATGCTCCTTTACAAAACAGAACGGTTCTTAAAGCATTGTCCGTGAACCATTTTTCATCTTCATCATGAAATAAAGATTTTCTTTTAAAAAGGTCTTCATTGTCAAGAAAATAAACCTGCAGCCTGGCGTTGGGAAGGGAAGCCACTTTGATCACCAAAGGATAATCATCTCCATCAATAGAAACATTAATTCCTGAGAGACGAACCACTTCGTGAAGACGGTGCCTGCGCTCGTTGATCATTCCAAACCGGGGCATGATACAACGCACTTCCATTCCTATTTCATTCGATTTAACGGCAAGCCTGTTTATAATCTCGGCAAATTCTGTCATCTCGAGGTAAGGAGACATTTCGTTCGCTATAAATAAAATTCTTTTCTTTGTCGACATTTACAAATGGTTAATTAGCTTTATATTTTTTTGAACAGGCGGCGAAGTTACCATTTTTTTTCGTTTAATTAACGTTAAACGCAATGTTGAGCCATATTACAAAGCATTTATGATACAATTTAAACATTACAAAGACCTACATTCTCATTTAGTTAAACATGATTCACCCAAAGTCTCCATCGGGTTTGTACCCACAATGGGTGCTTTGCACGCAGGGCATTTATCGCTGATTGAACAATGCAAAAAGCAAACGGACTTAACCGTTTGCAGCATTTTTGTAAACCCCGTGCAGTTTAATAACCCGGATGATTTTAAAAAATATCCCATCACCATTGAAAAGGATATTTTGTTTCTTGAAGAACACGGATGCGATATTTTATTTCTTCCTGATGAAAAAGAAATGTACCCAGATGTCGCGTCAAGAGGCAAGAACTTCGATATTGGATATCTTGAAACCATTTTGGAAGGTAAATTCAGACCGGGGCATTTTCAGGGCGTATGCCTTATTGTAGAAAAATTACTCAACATGGTAAACCCCGATTATTTATTTATTGGCCAAAAGGATTTCCAACAATGCCTGGTTATAAAAAAACTGGTTGCCATAATGACGAAAGAAATAAAAATAGTGGTGTGCCCTACCCTTCGGGAAAAAAATGGCCTTGCGATGAGTAGTCGAAACCTGCGATTTCAACCCGCTGAAAAAGAAACTGCGTCCGAATTATACCGGTCACTTCAATTGGTGAAAAAGAATTTAACTCCCTCTAACTTCTCAGAGTTAAAAAAGAGCGCTATTCTTCATTTAGAAAATGCTGGTTTCAAAATAGAATATCTTGAACTGGCAAAAGCAGGAACTCTTGAATTAACTCAGATTTATAACCCGTCAGAAGATCATGTTATCCTGATCGCGGCTTTTTTAAATGATGTCAGATTGATAGATAACATTTTAATTTAAAAAAGGGATTTTCCCCCATACTTTTATTTTTTCACGCATTCTTTCAATTGGTCTAATAATAAATCCACATGTCCTATATGCGTTCTGAATGACAGTGCCACAAAGCGAAGCAGGAATTTATTTTTTATAAGAGTGGAAGAAATAAATATCCTGCCATCACTTTGAATTTTTTTAAGAATCATTTTATTATACTCATTGGCATTTCCTTCTTTTGGTTCAAACCAAAAAATAATGATAGAAAGATCAGGAAAAGGCCCGGTTTTAAAACCCAACAATTTTACTTTCTCATAAAAGTACCGGGTAAGTAAAATCTTTTCTTCAAGGCTAGCTGCAAAGGGCTTTTCTCCATGCAGCTTTAAAGGAAGCCACATGCGCAGGCCCCTGAAATGTTTGCTCAACTCAGGCGAAAGTTGTGAAGGTGAATATTCCATTTCCTGGCTTTTGGTGTCTTGCATATAATTGGCATCAAAATTATTTGCCGCCAATAAATGTTGTACATTTTTTACCATCACTATTCCCAAACCATAAGGAATAAACAATCCTTTATGAGGATCCATAATTACGGAATCCGCCAGTTCTATTCCTTTCATTATTTCTTTTCCTTCTTTGGTTAAAAGAAAAAAGCCACCATACGCGGCATCCACATGAAACCATAAATTATTCTTCTTTGCTATGGCCGCCATTTCGTGCAAAGGATCCACAGCGCCCACATCGGTGGAACCCGCATTCCCCAGAAGTAAAAAAGGATGCAACCCTTCTTTTTTATCTTTTTCAATCTGTAATTGAAGCTCGTCCATGTTCATTCTAAAATGATCATCCAATTCAATAATGCGGATGACACACTCCTCCATGCCGGTTATTTTCAATGCTTTCAAAATGCTGTGATGCGCCTGCTGACAAACATAGATGACCGTGCTTCCCAGGTTTTTGCTTTTTATTTTTCCGGCGCTTCTAGCAGTGGCTATGGCTATGAGGTTTGCAAAGCTTCCACCCGAAGCTAGGTTCCCGCCAAAATTATCTTTGTATCCAATAAGTTTTCCCACCCAGTTAATCAGGGCATTTTCAATACGCACGGCACCGGGAGATGCATAAAATACACCGGCATAACGGTTAGTGATAGCCGCAATATAATCCCCCAAAGCAGAAGCATAAATACCGCCTCCGGGTATATACCCCAAATGTCCG
Source organism: Ginsengibacter sp. (assembly GCA_039915005.1). Classification (GTDB taxonomy): domain Bacteria; phylum Bacteroidota; class Bacteroidia; order Chitinophagales; family Chitinophagaceae; genus Ginsengibacter. The sequence continues at coordinate 1,097 of JBDSOE010000122.1, read as the reverse complement.
CCAGATGCGGGATTCAGTCCTGTTCCGTCTACCCTTTCTTCTAATAAATGCAGCACATCCCGTATACTGTCGGTTCCGTTTTTTATTTGGATACCCTCATCTCTGCTGTTTTTTTCATAGCCATTTTTTTCATACGCTTTTTGTTGTGGAAGGGTATTCAAAAATGATTCAGTGTAGTCATTTACTTTTTTTAAAAGCACCTCTCTTTCGTCTTTACCAATTTCCAAAATCTGGCTTTCACTTTCCAATCGTTTTATTTGCTCAATTGTTTTTTCTTTTTCTTTTATCATTTATTATAACTTATTTTTTTGGCCCAAAAGTAAATGATATTGTAGCAAGGATATTAAAACGGGTATATACAATTTTAGATATTGTCGCAATAAAAAAAGCGTTTATCTATTTTAATAACGATATTGGCGGCGCGGAAATAACAAAAGCCACCGGGATGAATGACCTCGTGAAAGTGATTTTCATGATGGTATTCATTTAAAAGTTGGTAGCATTAAGAAAAAATATTAAAAAAAATGACTTCAGTAAATGCCAAGCCCGAAGCGGCAAAAATAGAGATACAGTTTTTAGAAGGGCCACAAAGCCGTTGGAAAGATTTTAAATACATTGTAAACGTCTTCTTTGAATTTATAAAAGGCTTCAGGGCATTGCATTTCGTGGGGCCGTGTGTTACCATTTTTGGATCGGCCCGGTTTAAAGAAGACCATGTATATTATAAACAGGCTCGGGAGCTTTCCGGGCAAATTGCCTCATTGGGTTTTACCATAATGACGGGTGGCGGTCCGGGAATAATGGAAGCCGCGAACCGCGGCGCCAAAGATGTGGGAGGAAAAAGTGTGGGTTGTAATATAGTGTTGCCGCACGAGCAAGGTCATAATCCATACCTTGATAGATGGGTGAACATAAAATATTTTTTTATCCGGAAAATATTACTGCTAAAATATTCCTACGCATTTATTGTGATGCCAGGCGGCTTCGGCACATTAGATGAATTTTATGAAGCGCTTACTTTGGTACAGACCCGAAAGATTAAAATGTTTCCCATCATAATATTTGATAAGAAATTTTACAATGAAATATTGGACCAT
>JBDSOE010000091.1:0-13276 GCA_039915005.1 Ginsengibacter sp. | reverse complement strand
TTTTTAATACAAAGAATTATTTCCCATATACTCCTGCAACATAATAGTAGCGGCTATTTCATCAACGGTTCTCTTGTTCCTTCTGTCTTTTTTCTTCATGCCCATATCTATCATAGCCTGTTTGGCCATTTTAGAAGTAAATCTTTCATCCACTTTTTTTATGGGAATCAGCGGAAATTCTTTTTCCAGTTTTGTAATGATCTCTTTCACTAATGGTGTGGCATGTGTGTCGGAATCATCCAGATTTTTAGGATCGCCAATTACGATTAATTCTACTACTTCCTGTAAAAAATATTTTTTTAAAAAAGAAAGCAATTCTTTGGAATCCACCGTGGTTAAGCCCGTTGCAATGATTTGCAAGGGGTCTGTAACGGCAATGCCTGTACGCTTTAATCCATAATCAATGCAGAGAATGCGTGCCATAAGTTGCCGGTTTTTTAATTATTTTATTTCTTTCTGTGAACTTTTATCTAAAACTAAAAAGCCTTTCACCACTTCCCACAAAACAATACCCGCCGCTACCGAAATATTCAACGAATGTTTCATGCCGAATTGAGGAATTTCAATACTTCCGTCACATAAAGGAATTATTTCCTGGTCAACGCCGCTTACCTCATTGCCAAAAATAAACGCAATCCTTTCAAAAGAAAGCTGGTTTAGTTTTTCCAGCGAAATACTGTCGTCCACCTGCTCTACTGCAAATATTTTATAGCGATCTCGTTTAAGATGGGCGATGGCTGCTTTTGTGTTTTCAAAATATTGCCAGGCCACCGAATCCTGTGCCCCCAGCGCGGTTTTGGCAATTTCCTTGTGAGGAGGTTTGGCGGTGTAGCCCGTAATAAACACGGATTCAATTAAAAAAGCATCTGCCGTCCTCAGCACGCTCCCCACGTTATAAGCGCTTCTTATATTTTCTAAAATGGCTATGACCGGGAATTTTTTGGCTACATTAAACTCATCAACAGATTTACGGTTCAATTCTTCCATACTCAGTTTTCTCATCAAAAGACTATTAATTTGCAAAAATAGTTTGATAAAATTGTTTTATTGTTGAATTGTTTTATTGTTGATTTTATTAAGATCAAAATTCAGGATTTATTGTAAATGTCAAAAAAATTAAACCGTTTCATAAATCTACATTTGTAATTCTAAATAAAATTGACATCGTACATCTAACATTCCAATAAAATATAAAATCGTTTATGGCTTCCGCAGATACTCCTTTAATGAAACAGCACAGCGCCATCAAGGCCAAATACCCTGATGCCATTTTGCTTTTTCGTGTGGGTGATTTTTATGAAACTTTCGGACAGGATGCCATTACCGCCGCCCGGATTTTAGGAATCACGCTAACCAAAAGAAACGGCGCCTCTTCAACCGCCCCGGAACTGGCGGGCTTTCCGCATCATGCGCTGGATACCTACCTGCACAAGCTCGTGAAAGCCGGTTACCGTGTTGCTATATGCGATCAGCTTGAAGATCCCAAACAGGCTAAGGGAATTGTAAAGCGGGGCGTTACAGAACTCGTTACACCGGGCGTGGCTACCAACGATAAACTTCTTGATCATAACAATAATAATTTCTTATGCGGCATTCATATCATTGAAGACAAAGCCGGCATTTCTTTTCTTGATATTTCTACCGGTGAGTTTTATATTGCCGAAGGCGACAAAGAATATGCTGATAAATTATTGCAAAGCCTCAACCCTGCAGAAGTTATTTTTCAAAGAAACCAGCAGAAGAATTTTAAAAATTACTTCGGAAATAAATTCTATACCTACACGCTCGATGAATGGATCTTCACCGAACAATATGCCAAAGACATTTTGCTGAAACATTTTGGTACACAAAGCCTGAAAGGTTTTGGGGTGGAAGATATGAAAGTGGGCATCATAGCGGCGGGAGCCATTCTTCATTATCTGAAAGATACCGAGCATCCTCATTTGCAGCACATCACTTCTCTGCAAAGAATTGATAAGGAAGATTACCTATGGATGGATAAGTTTACTATTCGCAACCTTGAATTATTAGGTGGCACGGAAACTCATAATTCCTTGCTGAAAGTATTGGATAACACGGTATCCGCAATGGGCGCCCGGCTAATGAAACGATGGCTGCTGCTGCCGCTTACTGAAATAAAAAAGATAGAAGAGCGGCAGGCGCTTGTGGAATATTTTATTAAAACACCTGATGATAAAACGCGGATGGGCCAGCATATAAAGCAAGCCGGCGATGTGGAAAGACTGGTAAGTAAAATCCCATTAAAAAAAATTAATCCCCGCGAGGTATTGCAAATTGGCAAGGGACTAAAACTGGTAGGGCAGGTAAAAGAATGGTGTGCGGTTTCTTCCAATGACTATCTAAAACGACTGGGCGATTCCTTGAATCCCTGTAAATATATTGCGGACAAAATATTCAAAGAGATTATAGAAAACCCACCCATAGCAGCTTCCAAAGGGAACATTATTGCCAATGGCGTAAATGAAGAGCTGGATGAATTAAAAAGTATTGTTACCAACGGCAAAGAGCACTTGCTGAAACTCCAGCAAAAAGAAACGGACATCACGGGAATATCTTCTTTAAAAGTGGGGTTCAATAATGTATTCGGATATTACCTCGAAGTAACCAACACGCATAAAGATAAAGTGCCGCAAACCTGGATACGCAAGCAAACCCTCACCAATGCGGAAAGATACATTACCCCGGAACTAAAAGATTATGAAGAAAAAATAATGGGCGCCGAAGATAAAATTCTTCAACTGGAGCAAAATATTTTTGAGCAATTGCTGAATGAGTTACAGGATTACATTGCCCCCATGCAACTGAACGGGCATGTGCTCGCAGTGCTTGATTGCCTGATTTGTTTTGCCAACAACGCGTTGCAGTTCAAATACAAAAGGCCCATCCTGCACAATGGGCTTGAGCTTGATTTAAGAGGAAGTCGCCATCCTGTGATAGAAAGAAATTTGCCGCAAGGCGAAAGCTATATCGCCAACGACATTCTTCTGGATCCCCAATTGCAACAAATAATTATTTTAACCGGCCCCAACATGAGTGGTAAAAGCGCCATCCTCCGGCAGGCCGCCTTAATCACTTTAATGGCGCATATGGGAAGCTTTGTTCCGGCAGAAGAAGCCAGCATTCCATTGACCGATAAAATCTTTACAAGAGTGGGTGCCAGCGATAACCTGAGCAGTGGCGAAAGTACTTTTATGGTAGAGATGAATGAAACCGCAAGCATCATTAACAATATAACCCCGCGAAGCCTGATCCTTCTTGATGAGATTGGCAGGGGCACTTCCACTTACGATGGCATTTCCATTGCATGGAGTATTGTTGAATACCTGCACCAGTCGCCGAACGCGCCCAAAACTTTATTTGCCACTCACTATCATGAACTGAATGAATTGGAGAACAAATTGGAACGGGTAAAAAACTTTCACATCACCAATAAGGAAGCCGGAAACCAGATTATTTTTTTAAGAAAATTAGCCGCCGGCGGAAGCATTCATAGTTTTGGTATTCACGTGGCTAAAATGGCAGGCATGCCTCCTTCGTTGATTGAAAGAGCCAACGACATCCTGAAGCAACTGGAATCCAAACAGGTGGATGTATCCCCTGAAGATGAAAATGTAAAAGACAAAAAAAGCATTAAAGAACATCTCAGGGATTTGAATGCCCCACAACTACAGCTTAGTATTTTTGATGCGCAGTCACAGGCATTTGCAGACATTCGTAAAACGCTGGATGCAGTTGATATCAATCGTTTGACGCCGGTGGAGGCCCTTATTAAACTACAGGAAATAAAAGCGATGGTGAAGTGAAAGCAGCTAATGAGCCAATCCCATCACACACAAACAACCGGATGCTTTTTTTTGCGTGAGCCCGTTCTTAATAAATGATTCAAAGAATTTAACTGCTTGCCTCCGGCAAAATATTCTGGTTTACTCTGAAGAAATTATTAGGGTCGTATTTCTTTTTAATTTTTGTTAAGCGGACGTAATTGTCTTTATAACTTGCTTTGATGCGATCTTGCCCTTCGTTCATTATAAAATTCAAATAAGCGCCACCCGATGAATAAGGATGTATCGCTTCCGAATAATCCTTGCACCATTTTGTGATCTTATCTGCATTTGCCGGATCAGGATCAACCCCCACAATTACTCCGGCATACTTGGCATCGCGGTAAGCCCATGGAGTCTCCTCTTTTCCTACTTTGCCCGCAGCGCCGCTTATGGGATATAAATGCATTTGCGATAGCGGTGTGGGTATCTTCAATCCAAATTCCAAATGCTTGGCCCTCACTTCCGGCCCCAACTCCGTAAAAAAGTCGGCTCTCAAATACCATTGCAGCCCCGGAGGCAGTAAGCCATCAAACAAGGTTTGAATAGCCGGGTAAGGCATAGGGCCTACATGTGTAAATATGGGGTCCATTGCGAGTATGGGCTTAAATACTTCTTCTGCTTTATCTATGTCGCCGACATAACACCATACAATTCCGCAAAACTGTTTGTGATGAAGTTCTTCAGGAAAAGGCGGACCGGGTATTATCATGGTCGCAATAAAGCCATTCAAATCTTCCGGGGCATTATTAATAAATGTGTGGTACCATTCCATTATTTCTTTTATCTTTTCAATGGGCCATAGGGTAGGCCCTCCATAGACATTTTTAACCGGATGTGCCTGAAATTTAAAGGAAGTTACGATCCCAAAGTTTCCACCACCGCCCCGTATAGCCCAGTAGAGATCGGTATTTTGATGAGCATTTACTGTAATAAATGTGCCATCGGCCAAAACCATATCAGCCTCTAATAAATTATCAATGGTAAGCCCGTATTTCCTTGATAAATAACCCACCCCGCCACCAAGTGTAAGACCGCCTACTCCGGTGGTAGAGATGATTCCTGCGGGAATCGCTAAACCAAAGGGATGCGTGGCATGATCCACTTCTCCCCAAACATTTCCTCCTCCTACACGTACCGTTTTTTCAGCAGGATTCACCTGGACAAATTTGATCCCTGACAGATCTATTACCAAACCATCATCGCATAAGCCCAAGCCCCCCCCATTATGCCCGCCTCCCCTCACAGCAACAGATAAATTGTTTTCCCTGCCAAAGTTTACGGCATATATCACATCCGCTATATCCACACATTTTACTATCACGCCGGGATGCTTGTGTATCATTCCATTATATACCTTACATGCCTCTTCATAATGAGCCTCTTTGGGAAGAATGATTTCGCCCCTGATTTGAGTAGAAAACTCTTCAATAACAGAGTTGTTTACATCTTTTATTAAATTTTGCATAACATGATATTTTATAGTTTATAAGAATTAACCCTTACCATGGTTTTCGTTATCTTATCTAAAATATTCTTCAATCTTTGTGGCAAGAAAAACGGGTGTCTCCTGCATAGGGAAGTGCCCGGCGTTTTCAATTTCAAGGAATTCTACATTTTTAAATCCGCTAAACTGTTCCTTTTGTGTTTCCAGCCGGAATAATGGATGGTCATATTTTCCGGATAATACAAAAAACGGTGTGTCAACCGACCTCATTTCTGAGGAAAAGTTTTCATCCGTCATCATGTTCAGATATGCCAATTGTGCTTGCTCATCAGTTACTAAAACATGGCGTTGCGCCCGGTTTTTCTTCCATGTTTCTGAAAGACGGTTTTCTGTGAAAACACCAAATGCTATTTTTGCTACCTCTTCATTTTGAACAACCGATTGAAGGAATTTTTTTGTTGGTTCATCAGCCGGAAACCCGGCAGAAGAAACGGGTGTTACCAGGAGAATTTTAATTATCCGGCTATCCTTATCAAGCAGTGCGGCTTTTTGTGCAGCCAACCCGCACATGGAATGTCCAATCAGGTAAAATTTGTCCCATCCCAGTTCAACTGCCAGGTTGAATACATCGTTCGCAATTTCGTTGGAATCAAATTTTCCTTTGATGCCCTTAGACTTACCATAACCCCGAACATCCATAGAAGCGAAGCTAAAATTTTGCAGGTCCAGGAGACTGGCTATTGCCATCCAACTTTCCGCGTCATCCATCCAGCTATGCAAAGCGATTACTTTCTTATTTCCTGAGCCTGCTAATGTAAACCCAATGGAAACTTTACTATTTTCTTTCATAATCTTGCTTCTATAATTGTATAAAAATTATTTATTTGGCAATTATCATGTCTTTTAATGACCATAGAATCGCTAACACATCTTTTTTAGATTCTTCATCCACTTTATGTTTATCCAGAACCTTCAAAATGTCATCAACCACATGCATATATTCAGTCGGGCTAATATTCATTCCTTTATGCGTAGTAGGCATGTCTCTGCCGGAGTAGGTTGCAGGGCCACCACTCCCGGCGCTAAAAAAATCAATAGTATGTTGTTTTATCACAGCTAATTTTTCCGGCTGTTCTTTGTAAGGTAAAAACCTTGCATTGATTGCAGGGTTATTCATGTGAGCCTCCACCACATCATCCACAATAGTTGTGATACCTGAAGTACCTCCAAGCCGTTCGAAAAGAATTTTAGTCATGACGATTATTTTAAAAGTAAAGAGACATTAGGATATTGTATAAAATAATTGGGTGTCTTGGTTAAAGGTATGCACAGACAAATCTGAAGGCTGTAACATTTAGTTCTAATGCTGGTAATTTTAGTTCAAAAACAAAATGGTTACACGGCCCTGGAAGGAAAATAATCAGAAGGTAAATGGCCATATCTTTTATGGAAACATTTGGAAAAATAAGATGGGCTGCTAAAGCCTGTTTCGAAGGCAATCTCTGAAATGTTGGAGGTTTTCTTATTCAATAATGCCAAAGCTTCATTGAGCCGGTATTCTCTTATAAAAGTATTGGGAGACTTGCCGATGAGTACCATCATTTTGCGATACAATTGAGATTTGCTGCACCTTACCGGTTTGCTGAAATCATCTACTTTCAAATTGGTATTGCTCCAGGTAGATTCTATGTAATCCATTAAAAGAGTTAGAAAACTTTCGTCTGGTTGTGTAAGAGAAAACAGGCTTTCTTCTTTATCCAAAACATTTGAATTTTCGCTATGATACAGTTCATATACTTCTGATGAAACAATAATTTCTCCTTTGATAATGGAACACATACGTTCCGCTAATTTGATAGCTTCTTCAAAAAAAGATTTCTTTTTAGTTACCGGCACCCCGGCGCTCAACCCTATTTTTAAAAAGATATTTTCATTATTGATACCTGTCCTGAAATCTTTAAAAAGTAACTGAATATCCAATGCGGCATGAATGGCATTGGAGACCGATTTAAAAGAAATTAAGAAATAATTTTCAGTTTGCTTCACTGGCGTTCCCTTATATATCTTCAACAACTTAAGCACCGCATTGGTGTAATGATGCAAGGAAGATTTTAATTGAGCAGCATCATTTTGTACAAGCGATTGTTGTCGCAGCGATACCACCATTATCGTTCTGAAGGCAGGGTCATTAATAATGTTTAATGCGGTATTCTGTGCTTTTACGGGGTCTTCAATTCTACCCAAAAATGATTCCACTATGTTGGCATCTACTTCTATTACCTGGTTTGGAACCTGCCCATGAGCCTCATTGTGCATTTTTTGAATAGCCTGGGCATGGGGCGCTTCAATTAAACAAAAGGCGGTTTTTCTTTTATCATCAAACCAATACGTTAATCCTCTGCAACCAAACTGGTCCTGTATTTTTAAGTCTTCCTGGTGTATTTGTGCCACGTTTTCTGCTGTAACCGTTTCGGAAACATCGTGGCGGTCCATATAAATTGGCATACAAATATTTTTTAAAAATTTTACTCGGAATTTATATTTCCTCTTCAAAATAAGGAAACTCATCACAACAATTATTCCGCTTTTAAAACAAGGAGATTCGGAAAAAGCTAACCATGCAAACACTTTACACTTTTTATAATGAACAATATTATGCTTCTATTTTCACTACATGAGTAAGCGTTTGATAGAATACCTAATATCTTAAAGGAAATATACTAATCTCACTTTATCAATCTTACGATAGGGATATTCCTTTTCGGCAATCAAAATTGAAATACAACTGCAATAACTTTAATTTTATCACATCTTTCAATAAAATGATAAATTGTTCTCTTAGAATTTATCTTTAAAAACAAAACATCTGTTGTTATGAATGAATATCCTGTAAAGATTCTTGAAGCAAATTATATCAATTATAATGTAAAAAGATTCATTGTAGAAAAGCCCGGTGGTTACAGTTTTGTACCGGGACAGGCAACGGAAATATCCATTGATCTTCCTGAATGGAAGGACAAGTTTCGCCCTTTTACTTTTATTTCTCTTAATAAATGGCCCTACCTTGAATTTACCATTAAAATTTATAATGACCACAATGGCGTTACCAACCAGCTTGGCAAAACCAACGCCGGAGCCACGCTACTGCTGCACGATGTATTTGGTACCATTCAATATAAAGGTCCGGGAATATTCATTGCTGCGGGTGCGGGAGTTACTCCTTTTATAGCCATATTCAGAGATTTGTACAACAAAAAGATGCTGGAAGGCAATTCGCTGATACTTTCCAATAAAACATCGCGGGATATTATCAATGCAGAAGAATTTTTCCAGATGCTGGGGCCGCGTTTTATTAATGTTTTTACCAGGGAAGGTGTAATTGGCTTCAATGAAAGAAGGATCAACCGCGATTACCTCGTAGAAACTATCAGTGATTTTGGCAATAATTTTTACGTGTGTGGCCCTGCTCTTTTTGTGAAGGAAATTTCAGGTTATCTTTTAAGCCTGGGCGCATCATCTGATACGCTGATTGTTGAGGAATAATATTTCTATGTAAATCAGAATTTATTACACCTGCCATTCCAGCATTACCCGAACCCAGACTGCAGGCCGCCATTTATATACAACTAGACCGAAGCTTAAAGACCTGCTTATTGAGTAGCTATAACAGAAACGAAAATACGGTGGAAATGCGCGCTGTAACATAGACAAACGTACCACCCTAAAAAGTCCTGTAAGAAAAGATAAACGTCCTTAGAAATTAAAAGGAAATCTTATTCCCCATTGAATTCAGCTTATAAAATACTATCGGAAGACTTTTCAAAATCATACTGCAAATCCAATCATCTTTCAAATTAGGATTCAGACAGTTTCTCCATTTTAATCATTCTGTTTATTTGTTCATGTACCCTACAAATGCTACATTGATACCACTTTTAAGTAAAAAAAATGGCAACTGATAAAATACATCCTAAAAAAATAATAACCGCGGGTGCAAAAATACAAGATGCGGAAAAGGCCCTGATCATGATACATGGGCGTGGCGGCAGTGCGAAGGATATTCTTTCGCTCGCCAATCATTTGCAGGTAAAAGATTTTGCGTTGCTGGCGCCGGAGGCAAGTAATAATAGCTGGTATCCGTATTCATTTATGGCGCCGCCTTCTCAAAATGAACCGTGGCTATCTGCTGCCTTGTCGCTGCTGAAAGAAACCGTAAATGAGGTAACGGCACAGGGAACTTTGGAAGAAAATATTTACTTTCTTGGCTTCTCGCAGGGCGCTTGTTTAGCGCTGGAGTTTGCAGCACGGAACGCAACAAAATTTGGTGGGGTAGTGGGTTTTACCGGAGGATTGATCGGCGATAGAATTTACCCGGAAAACTATAAAGGCGATTTTAAACAAACCCCCATCTTTATCGGTAGCAGCAATCCAGACCCGCATGTGCCGGTACAAAGAGTGTATGCCACTACAAATATTTTAAAAGGAATGCATGCCCATGTTACTGAAAAGATTTATGAAAATATGGGGCATACCATTTCGCAAGATGAAATAGATTGGGCGAATAGATTGGTGTTTGAGAAATTAAAATAATTAATTTTAGAAAAATAAAAATCATGATTACAGCACTCATTAAGCCATGATTAAAGTAGCTCAATTGAATAAGGAAGAGCAAAGACAAATTGCAAAAATGCTTGAGGAAGAAATGAAATGGAATATTACTTTAAAGAATAGTAAAGAGCTATTGATCAAATTGGTTGAGGAGGCCATTAAGGAACACAAAAAATGGGAGAGCTCGAAAATCATTGGTAATGATAGATACTACACTTGTTTCAAAAAGAATAAAATCAACATCATGCAACAACAATGGCCCGTTCTTTCTTACGAAAAAGGTAAGGCAACTTACGACACCCTGCATATGTGGACACAGATTGTGGGGAAAATTAAACTAGCCGCAATGCCGTGGATCAATCACTCCTGGCACATTACTTTGCACATTACTCCCAGGGGGCTCACCACGCAGACGATCCCTTACAAAGATCAAAACTTCCAGATTGATTTTGATTTTATTGAGCATCAGTTAAAAATAATAACCAGCAAAGGGGCTCTTAGAAAATTTGACCTGCACGGAATATCTGTTGCTGACTTTTACAAAAAAATTTTTGACGTGCTTGATGATTTAAAAATTGATTTGCAAATAAAACCCGTTCCGGTAGAACTTGCCAATCCCATTCCTTTTAAAGAAGATACTATTCATGCCACTTATGATGATGAGCAGGTAAAAGCCTTTCACCATGCATTGCTTTTTATTCAGGATGTGTTCATGAAATTTCGTGGAGAATTTAAAGGCAAGTGCAGTCCGATACATTTTTTCTGGGGGAGTTTTGATCTGGCATTATCCTTTTTTTCAGGAAGAAGAGCGCCCAAACATCCGGGCGGAATTCCGGGTATGCCGGACTGGGTAGCAGAAGAAGCGTATTGCCGCGAAGTGAGTAACTGCGGCTTCTGGCCAGGAAATGAAGCGCTGCCCGAACCCTCATTTTATTGCTATTTATATCCCGAACCGGAAGGTTATAAAACCGCTGAGCTTCAGCCCAGAGATGCCTATTATAATACCACTCTTGGTGAATACATTTTATCCTACTCATCGGTGCAGCAATCAGAAGATCCCGAAAAAAAATTGCTTGGTTTTTTAAACAGTACGTATCATGCCGGAGCGAATTTAGCAAAATGGGACAGGGAAATATTGGAGTCTTTATGATAGACTAATATACCCGTTAATGATTTTAAATTTTTAAAAAATTCCGTACCGAAGCCATCTCATACTCTGAATGGATTTGCCTGTACTACCAAAAAATTTATGACGAATGATTCGCTCGTACTTTATTTTTTTACTTCTCAAAATTACAAAAAAGCAGAAAACCAAGGTCGGCACCGAAGAAAAGACCGTCTATTAATAACTCATAACTAATAATGCCTTAATCCCTTACTTTTGAAATTACAAAATTTCTTTCATCATAAATAACCGTTCACTTATTTAATAGAAGATGCTAATGCTACATAGAAAATTTCTGATAAAAATAAAATTACTTATCCTGTCCCTGGTATGCTTTGGTTTTGTCCATGCACAGACGGCACCTTTTTATTCTGACATACAGCATTTCAAAACTCTTGACAGCATTCAATTTCCTCCCCGGCACGCCATACTTTTTATTGGCAGTTCTTCTTTTACCAAATGGACTGACGTGGCTGATTATTTTCCGGGCCACACGATTATTAACCGAGGGTTTGGCGGTTCATCATTTCCCGATTTAGTTCGCTATGCCGAAGATATTATCTTCCCTTACGCACCTCGCCAGGTGGTAATTTATTGCGGGGATAACGACCTGGCCTCTTCCGATACGGTGAGCGCACAAACAGTGTTGAACCGGTTCCGGCAACTATTTTTATTGATCCGGCAAAAACTACCTGCCACCTCCGTTGCCTTTGTTTCAATAAAGCCAAGCCCAAGCCGGCAAAGATTAATGTCGAAAATGGAAGAAGCCAATTTACTAATCAAAAAATATTTACAGAAAAAAAAGAACAGTTCTTTCATAGATGTATATCATAAAATGCTCAACACAGACGGAACTCCGATGGGGGATATTTTTATCAAAGACAAACTTCACATGAATGCAAAAGGGTATGCCATCTGGCAAAAAATAATGGAACCGTATTTAATGAAATAATAAAAAACACAGGATATGATAAAATTGCAAAAATTAATAATTGTATTATTTCTTTTTACTTCGCTGGGTAGCGGGGCGCAAACTCCGCAACCGGTAAAAATGAACACCTTCATTAATTCGCTGATGAAGAAAATGACCCTGGAGGAAAAAATCGGGCAAATGAATTTACCCACCGTTGGCTTTGATATTACCGGCCCTTTACTTAGCCGGGACGTGGAAGAAAAAATAAAGAAAGGCCTGGTGGGTGGCGTTTTCAACACCTACACACCGGAAGCAGTACACAAGTTGCAAGACATTGCGGTGAAAGAAACCCGCCTGAAAATTCCTTTACTTTTTGGATATGATGTCATCCACGGACATCGCACTATTTTCCCTATTAACCTGGGCTTATCCTCATCATGGAACCCTGATTTGGTTGAGAAAACTGCACGTGCCGCCGCGGAAGAAGCTTCTGCTGATGGATTGAACTGGGTGTATTCGCCGATGGTGGACATCACCCGTGATCCGCGCTGGGGAAGGGTAAGTGAGGCCGCCGGTGAAGATCCTTACCTCGGTGCGCAAATGGCCAAAGCGATGGTGCACGGTTATCAGCTAAATGATCTTTCTGCAAATAATACGGTGATGGCCTGTGTAAAACATTTTGCCTTGTATGGCGCTGCAGAAGCAGGCCGCGATTACAACAGTGTGGACATGAGTAAAGTAAAAATGTACGACGAATATTTCCCTCCATACAAAGCCGCTGTGGATGCCGGCGTGGGAAGCATCATGACTTCCTTTAATGATATTGATGGCATTCCGGCAACGGCCAACAAATGGCTGATGACGGATTTGTTGCGAAGGCAATGGGGCTTCAAGGGATTTATTGTTACGGACTATACCGCCATCAACGAAATGGTAAATCATGGAATGGGCGATGATAAAAAAGTCTCGGAACTGGCGCTGAATGCCGGCGTGGACATGGATATGGTGGGAGAAGAGTTTTTAAGATTCGCTGCGCAACTGGTGAAGGAAGGAAAAGTTCCCGTTACAATAATTGATGATGCCTGCAGGAGAATCCTCGAAGCAAAATATAAACTCGGCTTGTTCGATGACCCTTACCGCTATGTGAGCAAGACAAGAAACAAGCAGGAAATAATGAGTGCTGATAAGCTTGTCCTGAGTAAACAGGCCGCTATTGAAAGCATCGTGCTATTAAAAAACCAGCATGACCTTTTACCATTAAGCAGGGGCAAAAAAATTGCGTTTATAGGTCCGTTAGTAAA
>JBDSOE010000085.1:0-13420 GCA_039915005.1 Ginsengibacter sp. | reverse complement strand
GGGGAGCCGGGTGCCGCCGCCACCATCAACATCAGGGGCTCTGCATCAATCAGGGGTAACCAGGAACCCTTATATGTAGTAGATGGTGTACCTATCAGTCCCGGCGGCACTACGGGCACAGCCAGTGGTGTGGAAGGCAGTTCTTCCCCCAGGAATCCTTTGGCTTTCTTAAACCCTAATGACATAGAAAGCATCAGTGTGTTAAAAGATGCTTCTTCGGCAGCTATTTATGGTTCACGTGGCGCCAATGGCGTAATTATTATCACCACTAAAAGTGGCCACGGTAACAGAGGATTTCAATTTAGCGCGTCCACAGGTATTTCAAAAGTAGCCAGCAGGTATAATTTACTGAATCCACAAGACTTTCTATTGGCAGTGAAAAAAGCAAATATTGATGCAGGTACCAATCCCACTGATGCAGCAGCTGCTGTTCAATCCGTCGATAAAGGAGCTAGTACCGATTGGCAGGACAAAATATTTCAAACGGGCATTAGCCAGAATTATAATTTAGGCTGGGGCATTTCCCATAAATCAACCGCTTTACGTTTAAGCGGCTCCTACGATGACATTCAGGGTATTATTAAAAAAAGCGGAATGAAAAGGCTGACATCCCGGGGAAACCTGACTCAGAAATTCCTGGATGATAAGTTAAGCTTTGATATATCCGTTACTTATTCTAACGTAAAAAACCAATATCCTCCTTTAACTAATAATGCAGGATACCAGGGAAGTTTGATGGGTGCAGCTATTACCTTTAACCCTACTTACCCTGTTTTTAGTGAGGGTAGTACCTTTTATGATCCAAAAGATGGTAACAGGAACCCCGCAGAAATGTTAGCTTATTTTAATGATAATGATAAAAACAATAGATTTTTAACCAATGTAAGTGGTTCTTATGAAATTGCCAAAGGGCTGGTGTATAAAGCTACATTCGGATATGATAATTCAACAAGTGAAAGATTGTCTTTTGCTGATCCACGTTTAAGTACCAATGCTTTTGGGGGAACCACTAACGTTAATGGTAAGGATTTAGGTAACCAGATCCAGGGTAACGGAAGAGGTGTTAAGCAAAATCTTGATTTAAAATCAATACTTGTTGAGCACACCCTTACTTATGACAAAACTTTTAGTAACCAAGTGATTAATGCAGTAGCAGGGTATTCTTACCAAAGCACTGAAACGAATTATAAGGGAAAAGTAGGCTGGGGACTTTCTTCACCAGTAGTTAATGCAAAGGATAATTTTGCAAAAGACTTTAATGGGTTTAAAAACTTTTATGATTTTATCCCAGGTTATACAAAATATGATTTACAATCTTATTTTGGACGTGTTAATTATACCATCGCCGATAAATATTTATTTACCGGAACCATGCGTGTAGATGGTTCTTCAAAATTTGGTGCGAATAACAAATATGGTTATTTCCCGGCATTTGCAGCAAAATGGAAATTATTGAATGAAGACTTTGCGACTAAATCTCTTAGAAAAGTGTTTAGTGAATTTAGTATCAGGGCCAACTATGGTATATTGGGTAGCCAGGATGGCATAGGCGCTTATGATGCATTAAATCTTCGAGTAATCTATATGGGGCCAAGTGGTAGTGTTGACACTTCAAATATTCACACAGGAAATCCAGACTTGAAGTGGGAACAATCTGCTACCTCTGGTGTAGGTATTGATTTTGCTACACGCAATAATAGGTTTTCAGGTACCATTGATTATTATTCTACCAAAAGAAAAAACCTTTTGTTGGGAACTGCTACACCAGGAGGATTTGCAGCTCAGTCCACTTGGTTTGTCAACATGCCAGGTTACGTATTTAATAAAGGATTTGAAGCGAGTCTAAACTACAAGGTTATCAAGTCGAAAAAATTTAGTTGGGATGTTAATTACAATATGACCTTTATAAAGAATACAGTTGAGGGTGTAAATATTGTTGTCAATACAGGCGCTGTAAATGGTCAGGGTTTATCAGGTGCTTATGCGCAGACATTTGCCAATGGTTATCCTTTATTTACCTGGAAAATGCCAACCTTCCAGGGATTTGATGGTAATGGAAATGCAAGATATGCTGCTGGTGGTAAAGATCAATTACAGGGAAGTGCCTTACCTACCTTCCTTGCAGGTATTACCAATAGTTTTACATGGGGTAAATGGAATGCAAGCGTATTTGCTAATACTGTAAGAGGATTTTATATATACAACAATACAGCCAATGCTCTGTTTTTAAAAGGAAGCATTAAAACATCTCATAATGTCACTTACGCTGTAGCTAATAGTCCTGAGAGTCCAATTAATCCGGGTAGCGTGTCAACCCGTTTCTTGGAGAAGGGTGATTTTATAAGATTGTCAAATGCAACTCTGGGTTATACATTTGATATGAAAGGCAAAACAATCAAATCATTAAGGGTATCGGCCACAGGCCAGAATTTGGCTTTATTTACCAAATATTCCGGTTTGGATCCTGAAGTAAATATTGACCATAGCATAGGCGGGGTTCCTTCCCGTGGATTTGATTATGCTGGTTATCCTAAACCAAGAACTGTAATACTTGGAATTAATGTTGGATTTTAATTAACTGAAATATAAAATTAGAGATATGAACAAATTATTTAAATATTGTCTGGCACCTGCTGCGGCATTCTTTGTGCTGAATGTTACATCCTGTACAAAACTGGATAACAAATTAAAAGACCCTACTTCAGTAGCTCCAAAAAGTGCCGCTGGAGCACCTGCGCCATCCTCCTTATCAAAAGTATATGAGCAATTGAATCAACTATTAGGACAAGGTAATTCCTATGCAATGGATGAACATACCACAGATGAACTGTTGGGGCCAACACGCGGCACTGACTGGGATGATTTTGGAACCTGGCGCAAGTTGCACCTACACACCTGGGATGGCTCTCATAACCAGATCAATGATACCTGGAATGGCTTAAATGGTGCTTTATTCCAAACTACTTTGCTGGCTGAATCGAAAAGCGCGAGCGCACCAGACGTTGCCGCCGCAAAATTCCTCAGAGCCTATTTTTCTTATGCTGTTTGTGACTTGTTTGGGCAAGTACAGCACAGGCCTGCCACAGCAGCGGCCGCGGTAATTCCAGATGTATTTACACGTTCACAGGCGTGCGATTTTATCATCAGTGAGCTGGAATCCATCATTCCTACTTTACCAAGCTACACACGTGCCAACAGGATGTTTGCTACCAAAGAAGCAGCTCAATTTCTATTGGCTAAAACCTATTTGAATAAAGCTGTCTTCAAACAGGATCCCACAAAACCAGCTGGCCCTTTTGCTTTTAACGTCGCGGATATGAATAAAGTAATCTCCCTTTGTAATGCGATTGCCGCTAATCCTGCGTTATCTATATCGGATAATTATTGGGATAATTTTAAATGGGACAATGGTACCAAATCTACAGAAAACATTTTCGTTCGTCAAAATAGTGGAGGAATAAATGTAGTTTGGGCTACTGCTATGGGTTTTCACTATGCACAAGCTCCAAGTGGCTGGAATGGCTTTACTACTTTGGCAGATTTTTACAACAGCTTTGACCCTTCTGATGTTCGCCGGGGAGGCCCCCTCGCCGGTTATACAGACCAGGTGGGAAGCAATGTAGGTTTTTTAATTGGCCAGATTCGTGGACCTCAGGGTGGTCATATAGGGAACCCTATTGTAAATTTAAAAGACCGCAGCGGTAATCCTTTGGTATTTACTCCAGACGTAAGCCTGTTTTTCTCCACAGAAACTAAAGGGATTCGTACAGAAAAATATCCTTTGGACCCTGCCACCATTAATGATGGCGGATGGAGCAGCCAAAACGAATATGTCTTTTTCCGGTTGGCTGACGCTCGTTTAATGAAGGCGGAAGCGATTTTAAGAGGAGGTGCTGATGCTGAAACACCTGTTAATATTGTGAACAGCATTCGTGCCAAAAGAGGTGTGACCAATCTTTCATCTCTCGATTTGACTTCCTTATTAGCTGAAAGAGGACGCGAGTTATACCTGGAAGGCTGGAGAAGAAATGATATGATCCGTTTTGGAACGTTCAACGCTCCTGTTGGTGAAAGGCCTACCGCATCTGATCCTTCAAAGTGCGTATTCCCAATTCCTAACATTGCTCTTTCTTCCAATCCGAATCTTAAACAGAACTTCGGGTATTAATTAATAAATGTAATTTCTGTTAAAGGTCATTTTATTAATGACCTTTTTTTATTTTTACTTATGATCCAATCCAGGCTCGCTGTACTAATCTTTACTTTGGTCTTCTTTTCATGCCGTCAACAAACGCAAAAACCCTTATTTAGTTTAGTTGAAAATAGTAATATTAATTTTGAAAACACCATCACCGAAACCAAAGGGTTGAATGTATTTAATTACAGAAATTTTTATAACGGTGGTGGAGTGGCCATAGGAGATCTAAATAATGACGGGTTACCCGACATTTTCTTTACGGCTAACCAGGGTGCCAACAAACTATACCTAAATAAAGGAAACTTAAAATTTGAGGATATTTCCGAAAAAGCAGGATTTTCCACAAAAAAGCAGTGGAGCACCGGAGTCGTATTTGTTGATATCAATAATGACGGATGGCTCGATATTTATGTATGTAATGCGGGCAACATGTTTGATTCAACTTTAAGAAAAAATCAACTGTTTATAAATAACCATAACCTCACTTTTACAGAATCGGCATCGAAGTATGGATTGGATAACGACGGCTACACCACACAGGCTTCTTTTTTTGATTATGACCTGGATGGGGATTTAGATTGCTTCATGGTCAATAACAGCCCCATTCCGGTAAATACACTAAACTATGCCAATATGCGTGATTTGCCCCTGGCTCAATCACGTGTTGCCAACTTTTTAAAGGGAGGCGGTGATCATTTGTATAGAAATGATAATGGTCATTTTACTGAGGTTACAAAAAAAGCGGGAATACATGGGGGGCTTATAAGCCTTGGACTTGGCGTAACAGTGGGTGATATAAATAGGGATGGCTATCCGGACATATACGTATCAAACGATTTCTTTGAAAGAGACTATTTGTATATAAATCAAAAGAACGGAACCTTTAAAGATGAACTTGAACAGCGCATTCAACACACCAGCCTTTCCTCCATGGGCGCAGATATGCAGGATATCAATAATGATGGATTCCCGGATATATTTACAACTGATATGCTTCCTTCGGAAGACTACCGCTTAAAAACAAACACTTCGTTTGATAATTACGATGTTTTTAATCTAAAACAAAAACAGGGATTTTATAACCAGTTTACTCAAAATGCTTTGCAGGTAAATAATGGGAATGGTCAATTCTTAGAAACCTCCTTTTATAGTGGAGTTGCTGCCAGCGATTGGAGCTGGGGAGCGCTTATGTTTGATGCAGATAATGATGGGCAGACAGATATCTACGTGTGCAATGGTATTTACCATGATGTTACGGACCAGGATTTTATAGATTTCTTCGGGAATGATGTGGTGCAGCAAATGGCCATTTCCGGGAAAAAGCAGGAATTAAATACCATCATCGACAAAATGCCCTCTCATCCATTGCTTAATAAAGCATTCAAAAATTTGGGAAATCTTCACTTTGCAGATGTGGGCAAAGAATGGGGATTTACAACACCTTCTTTTTCAAATGGCGCCGCTTATGCCGATTTAGACAATGATGGAGACCTGGATTTAGTACTCAATAATGTGAACGAAGAAGCAATGGTGTACCGAAATAACAGCCGGGAATACAACAAGAACAATTACATTTCTGTGTCACTAAAGTATAAGTCCCCGAATATTTTTGCAATTGGCAGCACCATAAAAATATACCAGGGATCTCAGATTGTAACCCGGCAAATTATACCAAGCCGGGGATTCCAATCATCTGTTGATTATAAACAAACCATCGGTTTGGGAAAAGCAGGTGTAGATTCTTTAACGATCACCTGGCCGGACAAAACCATTACTTCTATTATTAAACCTTCAATTAATAAACTACAATTAATTGACTACTCAAAAAGTGTAAAACAACCAAACCCGGCTGTGACCCCTGTAGAATCAATTTTTGAAAAAACGCCAAACATTTTTGATAAACATACAGAAGATAATTATGTGGATTTTTATTACGAAAGAAACATTCCCTTTATGCTTAGCCGCCAGGGTCCTAAATCTGCAACGGGGGATGTAAATGGAGATGGCTTAACTGATATCTACATTAGCGGGGCAAAAGATCAGGCAGGACAATTATATCTGCAAACACCTCAGGGATTTATAAAAAAAGAAACCCCGGATTTTAAAACCTATTCATTCGATGATGTAACGGCTGCTTTCTTTTTTGATTGTGATGGGGATGGAGATTTAGACCTGTTTACCGGCGGCGGTGGAAATTTTGCATCAGCTTTTTCAGGGAGTTTTCAGAATCAAATTTTTGTAAATGATGGCAAGGGAAATTTTACTTTAAAACGGGGTGCCTTGCCAATTATAAATACCAACTGTGGCGCTGCTATTCCAATTGATTATGATGGAGATGGAAATTTAGATTTATTTATAGGAAGCAGAAGTGTGCCTCAAAATTATGGCCAGGATCCGCGTAGTTTTATACTCCATAACGATGGGAAAGGTAACTTCAAAGACGTAACCGATCCTATTGCCCCTGCCCTGGCGTCTATCGGTATGGTAACCTCGGCCGCTTATGCTGATATATCCGGAGACGGGAAAAAGGATTTAATAGTTGTTGGAGATTGGATGTACCCTCACGCATTTTCTTTTAATGGAAAAGTTTTTGTAGAAATAAAAACGGGGCTTGAAAACTTATTTGGTTGGTGGCAACATGTTGCTGTAGCAGATGTGGATTTAGATGGAGATATGGATTTAATTCTTGGCAACATAGGCGCAAATTTTTATTTAAATGCAGATAAAACTCATCCGGTAAAACTGTGGATGAAAGATTTTGATCAAAATGGAACGGTAGATAAAATTTTTACCAGAACCATTAACGGAAAAGATCTTCCGGTATTTATGAAAAAAGAAATTACCGATCAAATCCCATCACTGAAAAAACTTAACTTAAAGAATCAGGATTACGCAACAAAAACGGTACAACAGCTTTTCGGAAAAGAAATTGAAAATGCAGAAGTAAAGCAGGTAAATTATTTAGCCTCTTGCGTTGCATATAATGATGGGAAGGGTCATTTTACTATAAAAGAACTTCCAAAGGAGGTCCAACTTTCATCAATCAACGCAATTCAAATAAAAGATATAAATCAGGACGGGTACCCAGATATAATTGCTGCAGGTAATTGGTTTGATATATTGCCCCAGTTCTCCCGGCTTGATGCTAGTTTTGGTCATATATTAATGAACGATAGGAAAGGTTACTTTATTGAAATTCCACCCAGTAAGACAGGGATAAATGTGCCTGGCGAAACAAGAGATATTGTTTCCTTAAAATATAAAAAGGAAGATCGAATTCTTTTTTTGGAAAACAATGATTTTCCGGTGATGTATAAAATAAAAGAAAGCAAAAAGATAACAAGTAAGATGAACCCAAAATTTAAATGAGAAACTATTCCCCCTTCTATAGAAATTTAAAACCCCGAGGTAATAATACCTTAACCTACAAAATATTTTATGGCTCTTTTATATTATGCCTTTCTCTGACTTTCTTTTCATGTTCCGAAAAGAAAGAAATACAATCTCCGCTATTTACAACCATTGATAGTAAACAAACAGGAATTACATTTGCCAATACCCTTACTCCCACCTCTCAATTCAACTTGTTTTCCTACATGTATTATTATAACGGTGCCGGTATTGGCGCAGGTGATTTTAATAATGACGGATTGATTGATCTTTTTTTTGCAGCCAACCAGGGAGATAATAAATTATTTCTAAATAAAGGGGGATTGAAATTTACAGACATAACGGCAAGTGCCAAGATACCAGAAGACGGTGGATGGAGCACTGGGGTCTCTGTAGTTGATATTAATAATGATGGGTTGCTGGATATTTATGTATGCAAGGTGGGGCATTATAAATCTTTGATCAGTAAAAATGAATTACTTATTTGCCAGGGAATAGATAAAAATGGCATTCCTTTTTATAAAGATGAAGCCAAAGAATACGGATTGGATTTTTCCGGGTTCAGTACCCAGGCCGCTTTTTTTGATTATGATGGCGATGGCGATTTAGATATGTTTTTACTCAATCATTCCGTGAATCATGATGGGAATTATGCACCACGAAATAGTTTCCTGGGTACGTTTGATTCACTGGCCGGACAAAAGCTATATCGGAACGATTCATTTAAAGACGCCTCGGGGAAAACAAGAATTCATTTTATTGATGTTACCAAACAATCCGGTATTAATGGAAGCAGAATCGGATATGGCCTTGGTGTAGCTATTGCCGATATAAACCTGGATGGCTGGCCGGATGTGTATGTGGGAAACGATTTTCATGAGAATGATTACCTGTATATTAACCAGCATAACGGAACGTTTACCGAAGAGGCCAATCAAAGACTAATGCATACAAGCGAGTTTAGTATGGGAGTAGATGTGGCAGATGTAAATAATGATGCTTTTCCGGAAATTATATCAATGGATATGCTTCCCTATGATCCATATATTTTACGCCGCTCCCTGGCAGAAGATGATTACAACATATTTATGCAAAAGATTTCTTACGGATATAATTACCAATACTCCCGTAACAATTTGCAGTTGAACAGGCGAAACGGCATGTTTAGTGAAATAGGCCAGTATGCAGGAATTTATGCAACCGATTGGAGTTGGGCGGCCCTATGGATGGATTTTGATAATGATGGCAGTAAGGATCTTTTCATTTCCAACGGAATTCCGAAAAGGATGAACGATATAGACTACATTAACTTTGTTTCAAGTGATGTGATTCAGCAAAAACTAATAAGTAAAAATATCAATGAGCAGGATATGGCATTGCTTGATAAATTTCCTGAAATTAAAATACCTAATAAATTCTTCTCGAACATAGGCAACTTGCTTTTTGAAGATAAAACAGGCAGTATTCAAAACAATACTCCTTCGTTTTCAAATGGTGCTATTTATGCGGATTTGGATAATGATGGGGACCTGGATATTGTGGTAAATAATATTAATGATCCCGCTTTGGTGTATAAGAATAATGCCAATGATAAAAAGGACAAGCCGTATGCAACGATTAAGTTGAAAGGTTCAGAGAAAAATATAAATGCTGTAGGTGCTAAAGTAGTTTTATTTGCAAATGGTGGAGTAAGAACTTACGAAAACACCCCTGTACATGGTTTCCAATCCAGTATGCAAATACCCATATTTATTGGTTTAAATAAAACCAAAATAGATTCCGCCTATTTAATATGGCCGGATAATACCTTCCAGCCTATTGCAATAAAAAACGATCAGCATTTATCATTTTCTTACGCCCCTGGCTTACCACGCTTTGATTATTCAAGATTAACTTCCTACATCAAAAACTCTTCAAATCCTATTGAAGATATAACCTCCGCTACCGGAATACAATACAAGCATATAGAAAACAGGTTCGATGAATTTGACCGTGAATCCCTTCTTCCGCACATGGTATCAACAGAAGGGCCGGCCTTAGCTGTTGCTGATATTAATCACGATGGGCTGGAAGATATCTTTATAGGGGCATCTAAATCATTTCACAATGCTGTTTTCCTGCAAACCCGGGATAGGAAATTTGTAAAAAAAGAACAACCCGAAATGATGAAAGATAGTATGTGGGAAAATGTAGATGCAGTTTGGGTTGATGTTAATAATGATCATAACCCGGATTTAGTTATTGCTTCAGGAGGAAATGAATATTATGGCATGGATAAACATCTACTACCCCTTGTGTACCTTAATGATGGCAAAGGAAATCTGACAAGAAAAATAGATGCTTTTTCCAACATTTATTCAACACAAAGCGTGGTAGTACCTTACGATTTTAATGGCGATGGAGCGATAGATCTGTTTATAGGAGGAAGGGCGGAACCCTGGAATTATGGGGTGATTCCAAGGTCTTACCTGCTTCAAAATGATTGTACAGGAAAGTTTTTTGATGTAACTGAAAAATATTCTAAAACCCTGATGCGGCCTGGTATGGTTACGAGCGCCCAATGGGTTGATATGGATAAAGACGGCGATAAAGATTTGCTGCTTTGTTATGAATGGGGGGGTATTGATGTATTTATTAACAACAAAAATAGTTTTACAAAAAAACAGATAACCAATAAAACAGGCTGGTGGAATTTTATTTTGCCATGTGATATTAATAATGATGGGAACGTGGATTTAATTGCAGGAAACCTTGGTTTAAACAATAAACTGAAGGCTTCAGAAAAAGAGCCGGTCATTTTGTACTACAATGATTTTGATAACAATGGCAAAAAAGAGCAGGTTCTTACTTATTATATAAATGGGCAGCAAATACCTTTTGCCACCAAGCAGGAGCTGGAAAAACAAATACCCTCATTAAAGAAAAAATTTTTATACGCAGAAGATTTTGCCAAAGCTTCTCTTTCGTCTTTGTTTGGTCCGGATAAACTTAAAGAAGCTGCTAAATTCTCTGCTGACAATTTTTCAAATGCCGTATTTATCAACAAAGGCAATTGGCAATTCGAAATGAAACCTTTGCCATTTCAGGCACAATTAAGCGCTTACCGCGATGCAGTTATAGTAAATGCTAACAATGATAATTTACCCGACATTCTTATGATGGGTAATTATTATGATAATAATGTTGAATTAGGTAGGCTTGATGGTGATTTTGGAACCATACTTATTAATAAAGGTAATGGTGATTTTGAATATCAGCCTTTAAATGGAACCCTTGTGAAAGGTCAAATAAGACATATAAAACCCATACAAATTAAAAATCAAAAGGCATTTGTATTAGCAAGAAATAATGATAGCCTGATGATTATAAAATTTAAGTAAGTAAATCGCGTTTAATAAAATACAGGATAATACAACCTTGTAACCCATTTGGAAGAATCGGGTTCGGACAATCTGCTAGTTACCAGGGATTGATAAGATATCGCCGGTGACATTTTATTATAGTCAGTTACATAGTAGGCCAGTTGCTCTTCACCTTTCACCACGGTTTGAACGCCACCCTTTACTTCACCCATAAGTATATTCCCTAAAATCATTCTTTTAAATTGAAATTTCCCCTCCGATGGCAAATTCCTTTTGGTGGGTATCGCAACCATTGTTTCATATCTTTCAGGCCCTTCCTTATGTACATTCAGCATTGGATAATTCGATTCTTCGCCCCCTTTTTGCTGTATATATTCTTTCACCGAATGAATCATTTTATAAATTTCAACTGTAGTGGGGTAATGGGAAAATGTGTTCCTTTCAGATATCAATGAGGTGTCAGTAACCTTTTGTAAAACAATTTTCATTCCATATACATTTTCCTGGCGATCAAAATATTTCTGCATGTTTATTAATAAGCTATCGATATTCTTTTCTATTTTTTTCAGTTTTACATATTCGACAAACCTTTTGCCAGGCCTTGCCGAAAAGACCTTTGTGGATATCCATTTAAACTGGGTAGAATCCTGACCATAAGCTGCAAATTGAACAAAACCTCTTAATGAGTCGCCGTTGTTGAACACAAGTGTTTCAAAACCGTTAAGAAGAATTTTTTCAATCCTGTAAGTATAGTTTTTAAAGCAATAGCTGGAGTCGTCAATTTTTTTTCCAGGCCACCAACAGAGCCATTCATCTTTGTTAATTATGAACCTGGATACTGCGGATTGTGTCGAGTTCACAAAAATTTTATCATTTACGTTTTGGTGGGAAGGGATTAAGAAATAAATAGAAGCGGCAATAGCAAAGGTTAACAAACAAAAAATTACAAACCATTTTTTCATTCTTTAATTGGATTTAAGTTTTTGCAAATTAATTCTTAAGGACAACAAATTAATATATTTCGATTAAAGCAATAGCTTTAATTTACATTCTTATTAACCCGAACAAAAAATTGCAGTATGAAAATCTTTTTCATAATAACCTTGTCGTTACTCTCCACTTTATCCTCTTATTCCCAAAAAACAGACCCATGGAAAATTGTCGCAGATAAAATAAACCCATCAGATTATTATGGTGAAACAGTCGCTAATGGCGTTATTGGCATTGTGTCATCTGCAGAGCCATTGAAGTGTAAAGAAGTTGTTTTGAATGGCGCTTACGATCAATATGGCCGCGGAAGAGTTAGCAATTTTTTGAAAAGCTTTAATCTCGTGAACATGAATCTTGATGTGGACGGGCAACGGATAGGATCAGCTGATGCCACCAATATGCGCCAGGTACTGGACATGAAGCACGCCAGTTTTACAACCACTTTTGATTACCAGGATAAGGCCACGGTTTCCTACACTTATTATGCGTTGCGAAATCTTCCTTACACGGTTTTGGTGGATGTAACCATCAAGGCGAAAAAAGATATTGAAATCATTCCGGCCAGTGTAATGGAAGCGCCAGATGCGTTGAAAGAGGTACAGAACTATTACAATCAAATTGACCGGCCACATGTAAAACTAAGTTTGCTTTCATCAATAGCAAAAAGTCCTACCGGAAAACTAACACTTGCTTCCTCCACTACTTTTTTGTTTGATGAACCAAACGGTTCCGAACCCGAATTAATTCATGAAATGTGGGACAATAATATGCACCTTACCAAATTTAAAAAGAATTTAAAAGCGGGTGATAGTTACCATTTCGCAATTGCAGGCGCATCTATTACCACAGCCCAACATGATGATCCGTTGAATGAAGCAGAGCGTTATGTGATTTATGCAAAGTTGCAGGGTGCTGATAGATTAAAACAATTTCATAATGCAGCATGGGATGAATTATGGAAGAGCGATATAATAATTGAAGGCGATGATGCCAGCCAGCGCGACGTGCATTCCGCCATGTATCATTTATATTCTTTTGTAAGGGAAGGAACGGCGTATAGCCCTTCGCCCATGGGTTTGAGCGGATTGGGTTACAATGGCCATGTGTTTTGGGATGCCGAATTATGGATGTTTCCAGCCATTTTAATATTGCATCCTGAAATGGCGAAGAGCATGATCGAGTACCGTTTTCAAAGATTGGCGCCAGCAAAACACAATGCCTTTGCACATGGGTTTAAAGGTGCAATGTTTCCCTGGGAAAGCGCAGCAAGTGGCAACGAAGAAACCCCGGTGTGGGCATTAAGCGGTCCGTTTGAACACCACATCACCGCGGATGTGGCCATTGCTGCATGGAGTTATTTTGCAGAAACACAGGACACTTCCTGGCTTCGCGAAAAAGGTTTTCCCATTATAAAAGAATGTGCTGATTTTTGGGCAAGCCGCGTAGAAAAAAATGGCCCCGGTAAATATGATATTAAAAA